>JBGQLM010000026.1:0-33704 GCA_041500085.1 Geobacteraceae bacterium | reverse complement strand
GGAGTGTGAAGGGCTCGGCAGGGTCGGGACTATTGAAATCCCCTCTCTTCTCAAGGATTTTGCCGTTACCGTGAAAGAGCGGCTGGGGCTTACCTCTCTGCGTGTCGTCGGTGATACGGAACAGCGAATTTCCAAGGTAGCGCTTTGTGGGGGGAGCGGATCATCACTGCTTCGCGATGCAGTGAGAGAAGGGGCCGATCTCCTTGTTACCGGAGACATCAAATATCATGATGCCCGCGAAGCTCAGGCTCTTGGAATCGCTCTTCTGGATGCAGGGCATTTTGCAACCGAGCGGCTGATGATCCAGGGGCTCTCCATCCAGTTGGAAAGAGAAGTTGAGAAACGAAAACTCGAAGTCGAAGTTCTTAGATGTTCTGCTGAGCTCGATCCGTTCGAAGTCATCTGAAGTTGCTTCATATATAAAAACCGTGTGAGAGGAGAAATGTGTGCAAAACAAACTTATGATTCTGGAGGACTTGCAGGAGCTGGACCTGAAGTCTGACGGGAGTCAGACCAGGATTCAGGATGCGCTCTCCGAAATTGAGGCGTTGGACGGGCGGCTGCAGGAGGTTCAGGCTGCTGTTGAGGCGAAGAGCGTCGAGATTGAAGCTATCGAGTCAGAGCGCAAGTCTCTTGAGGAGAACCTTTCAGTCGAGAATGCCAACATAACCCGTTCCGAGGCGAATCTGAAAGGGATTACCACCCAGAAAGAGTACCAGGCGGTAAACAAGGAGATTGCTTCGGCAAAAAAACTGATAATCGAACTTGAAGATCAGATCCTCCAGAAAATAACCCGTCTTGACGAACTGAGAGTCGAGCTTTCGGCCATGCAAGAAGACCTTTCCTCTCTTGATCGGAATCTGGGTTCGCAGAAAGAAGAGATACGGGCGAGAATCAAGAGTGAGGAGGCTTCGGTCGCTTCTGATGCCAAGGCCAGGGAAGCGAAGGCAAAGTCTATTCCTGCGAGTGTGCTCAAGCGTTATGAAAAACTCCGTGAAGCCAGAAAAGGTATTGCCGTAGTGGAAGCACGCGATGGTGGTTGTCTCGGCTGCAATATGCATATTCCTCCGCAGATGTATAACAATCTTTATCGCGGTGAAGAGCTGATAACCTGTCCTCACTGCCAGCGGATACTGATTCTCAAGCAGGTTCAGGATATAGTTTAGAGATACACGATTTGGTTGGAGCAGACCAGACAGTCGCCGCAATCCATTTTGGAATTGGGGAGGAAAGTCCGGGCTCCACAGGGCATGGTGCTGGATAACGTCCAGCGGGGGTGACCCCAGGGATAGTGCCACAGAGAGAAGTCCGCCCGCCATGGCGGGTAAGGGTGAAAGGGTGAGGTAAGAGCTCACCGGGTCCGGCGGTGACGTCGGATGCCAGGTAAACCCCACCAGGAGCAAGACCGAATAGGGAAGCGTTAAGGACGGCCCGTCCGTGCTTCCGGGTTGGTTGCTTGAGGTCATCGGTAACGGTGATCCTAGATGAATGACTGCCGCCCGCATACGGGTAACCGCATGCAGGTACAGAACCCGGCTTACGGTCTGCTTCAACCATTAAAATACAGCCGTAATCTCCAAGCTACAGGCGTTTAGACGCTTTCTGGGGGTTACGGCATTTTTTTTGTAAAAAGGCGGATCAAGAGAAAAAGCTTTTGGAACTGGGATGAATAGGATGCTTGCGGATATATCAAATGAAAGTTTTTTGTTATAAAGAGTCATTCGTGTTCATCCCATTTATCCGTGGTTAAGTGGCTTTTCAGATTCAAAGGATTGAAACCGGGTTCACGCAACGCCGCGACGAACGCAACGAAAGGCTGAACCAGAAGCTTTTTGGGTAATATTTTCAAAACGGTTTTAAGATTCTCGTCGCGTCGTTGCGTCGTCGCGTGATCAATTGGTTTCATGGTTGTAGTGTAATCGCTGCTTCTGCTCAATTTTCTCCACTCTTCGTGCTCTCCAAAAACCGGTTCAATGATTTCCTTTAACAATTCATCAATGAGCCGGCTTTTAAGGTTGACACAGAGCAGGGTACGGCGTATTTGAATTAAGTAGTTCTTATGATGTGATGGAGCGTGTGTTATGGGACGGACAGGGGAAGAAGAAAGCTTTGCGAAGCCGCTTTACCGGGAATGACGGTAGGCGGTTTTTTGCTTTTACGGGCGGGAGTGCGGGGAAGCGGAGTGGGTGAACTTTTCGGCAACATGACTTATTCTGTCGTATGCTTATGATATGGAGATAGAATGGAGATCCCTGCAGAGTACAGAGGCCGCGAACAGGCCTACATAAAGCACAAACTTTTAGAGGCCTATCTATACAAGCTGTTCATGATAGTGGGCAAGCACCACGATGTGATCTCCTACGTCGATTGCTTTGCCGGGCCGTGGACCGAGGATTCGGAGAAGCTGGAAGGAACATCGATCAGTATTTCTCTGCGGATCATGTCCATGTGTGCCGAGTCGCTTAAGAAATGCGACGATACCCAATAAGTTCTTTTTTATTTTGGCAAGTTCCGCCGGAGTCAGGAGAGCTGGAGGGACGCTGCTTGTTATTTTGCTATTGCGACAATCAGTGTTTCACCCCTTCAAACCAGCCGCGCCATCTCCATGGCATTCCGCATCGCGTGTCCGGCGCGGCAGTTGCTGAACATCAGGTACAACCGGCCGCCCTTATCTCATGCAATGCAAATATAAATTCATACTTTAAATCTGCATTGAAACTCCGCCCTCTTCATGCTACACTCCATCCATGACTTACATCCCCCGTGACATCGAAGCACGGCTTGAACGCCTTCTTGCCTCATCCCCCTGCGTGGCTGTCACAGGTCCGCGCCAGGCGGGCAAGTCCACTCTGCTCAGGCATTGCCTTCCCGACTACAAATATGTCACCCTCGACGACCCTTTTTACCGGGAACAGGCCCACGCCGACCCGCTGCTCTTTCTCGACTCCCTGGGTGAGCGCGCCATCATCGACGAGATCCAGCTTGCACCGGGCCTGCTCTCCTACGTCAAGATCCGTGTGGACAGTCGGCGAAGCATCAAGGGACAGTACGTGTTTACCGGCTCGCAGCAGTTCGGCCTGATCAAGAACCTGAGCGATTCGCTGGCCGGAAGGATTGCCCTGTTGGAACTGCTGCCGCTTTCGGTGGCTGAAAAGCGGCGTCACCTGCCGCTTCCTGACTCAATAAGCCTGTTCAGGCATGCCGCCCTGAGCGGTTCCTATCCCGAGCTGGTGGTAGATGAAAACGTCGAATTGCAGTCGTGGTACGCTTCCTACCTGCAGACCTATCTGGAGCGCGACATTCGCACCCTTTACAATATCGGCGACCTCCGCGATTTCCAGCGCTTCGTGCGCCTGTTGGCAGCCCGCTGCGGCCAGCAACTCAATATGTCCGATTATGGCCGAGATCTGGGGATTTCCGTTCCCACCATCAAAAGCTGGCTCTCGATCCTTGAGGCCAGCCGTGTGATCTATCTGCTTTCCCCTTACTACTCCAACCTCGGAAAACGGATTACCAAGTCACCCAAGGTCTATTTCATCGATATCGGCCTGGCCTGCAATCTGGCCGGGGTGAGGGATGAAGCGCATCTTTTCAGCGGCCCCATGGCCGGGCACCTCTTCGAGAACTTTTGCGTCCAGGAAACGGTCAAATACTTTCTCGGGAAGGGTGAACAGCCGCCGCTCTACTATATCAGGACAAGCAACGGGCTGGAGGTGGACCTGCTTATTGAACTGGCGGCAGGCGTGCTTATCCCGGTAGAGATCAAACTAACTAAAACCCCGACCCCGAAGCTGGCTAAAAATATTGCCGCCTTCAGAGAGACGTTTGCCCAGCTTGGCCCGGCTCCGGGGCTCCTGCTCTCCCTGGCCGACGAAACCCGTCCGCTGACCCGTGAGATCACTGCGGTTACGCTGGATGAATATTTTAAAAGACTGCAGGTGACCGAAGAATCGGGAAGTAACTGAGGAGAGTAAATCGCGCCGGATAGCCACACTTTCAGACCAGCCGCGCCATAAGCCATCTGCCGATCGGGAGCCTCCTGGGTTTCCGATATCGGCAGAGTCCTCTCAGGCAATCTTGATATTGCAACAACAAGAAATATGTGTGCATACTATACCTGCTCGGAACGATCCGGTTCGGACGATTGAAGTGGGGGGTAAGCGAGCGTTCTTGCAGCTTCCTGGCAGTGGTCCACAAATTTCATATGGAGTTCACGTGACAGATCATGAGCTTTGGTCTGAGGCAGTCGGGCGCGTACAGGGCGAGTATCTGGCTCTGTCAATGCCTGTGAAGCAGGCGCTTTACAGGCTGTCCTCGGAAATCAGGGAGCTGAAGGATGAGCATCAGAAGCTTGTAGCAAGGTACAGTGCGGATCGTTTGTGTGAACAATGCAACGGCATCTGCTGCAAATATGGCAAGCATCATTTTACTGCCGTGGAGTTGATTGCGTATCTTGTTTCAGAACGGGAACTGTTTACCCCCTCCTTCGAAAATCCGGTCTGTCCGTATATCGGTGACTCAGGCTGCATGATGGAGCCGGGGTTCCGGCCCTTCAACTGCATCATCTTTATCTGCGAGGATCTGGATAACCGGCTTGACGAAGCTTCCCGGGCGGAGCTGTCGATCATCGAAAAAGAGCTGCGACAGCTTTACCTCCGGATTGACCAGCTGCTCGGGAACCGTTTCGGTAATGGTCTCCTTATATCGTTCCAGAGGTCGGTTGATGCTGGCGAATCGATGTTCAAATGCTAACCGGATAATGTCCGAATACGTGACAGAGAGAACCGTCTCTCACTGCAACGCCTCTGCTTTTGCGCAGGTAGTTTGTTCCGTAGCCGGCACAGATTGCCCGGCACCAATGACAACGAGCTGAACAAGCGGCGATTAGCCCCGGCTGTTTCCGTTCGATACGGCTCTCACGTCACGATCCTTAAATAATGGAGCAATAATGGCTACAATCAATGACCTTGTCCTGGTCCACGTTGAAGACAAACCGGGTTTTTATGCCCGGATTGAGGATATTTCCCCTGATGTGAAAAAAGGGTGGTGGGCCGTAAAGCTGCTGGTGCTCACTTTTCCTCTACAGGTCTATACATGGATTCTGGATGAAACCCAGATAGCGGGCGCCTCTTTTACCATGGGCGGGACGCCGCTGAAGATTGAAAAGATCGTGTCGCCTGTTCAGGTTGAAGTGGAAAAAAAGGGCAAACAAAAGAGTCCCGAACCGTCTCCGGGCGGTACGGATCCGGCCCGTCCGAAAGTAGTTTCGCTCCTCGATCGGAAGAAGAACAGCCAGCCTGATAAATAACATCAATAATTCAGATATGTTGAAGCGAGCTGACTCATCCGGGTCGGCTCGTTTCTTTTTTTTCTGAACTGCCCGCCTTTTTTCAAAAAAAGTCATTCAAAACAAGCATTTTAACTTGACAGGTCACTTGCCCCCCTTTATAGTTTTCCCACGAAGTGGAAAATAGTGGAAAATGGTGGCTATAAGTGGCAAAGTTCAGAGGGGTTTATCCCACAACCATAGACGGTAAAGGACGCACCAGCTTTCCGGCCAGGTTCAGGGAGATTCTCGTCGAGAGTTTTGGTGATGACCGGTTCTTCCTTACCAACTCCTCTCCTGTCGATCTTGGCGGGGGTATCCACAGCTCCGGACTCCTTATTTTCCCTTACAGATCGTTTGCCCTTTTTGAAGAGAAGTTTCAGGACAGCAAAGGGCTTACTCCTGCCCAGCGCGAAAGTATCATCAATATTGTCATTAACCCGGCAATAGAACTTTCGGCGGACAAACTCGGCAGATTCCTGGTGCCACCCCATCTGCGCAGAAATGCATCTCTGGAGCGGGACATCCTTTTCGTGGCCGCTATGGACAAGATAAAGATCTGGAGCCAGACGGAGTGGGAGAAGGTTCTCGCTCAGAATATCAGGAACTTCCCGTCAGGGAGCGAGGCGGCTGCGGAGCTTGGACTTTAGTGGCTGAATTCAGACACATTCCGGTACTTCCTGCTGAAGTGCTCCAGTATCTGGCTCCTGTTGCCGGAGGAACATATATCGATGGAACCCTTGGCGGTGGCGGGCATGCTGCCATGATCCTGGACGCGCTGGGTGATAAGGGGAGGCTGTATGGATTCGATCGCGACAGTTCGGCTATTGCGGCAGCCTCTGAAACGCTTGCCCGGTTCGGAGACAGGTTCATCCCGATAAACAGGAATTTTGCCGAAATGGAGTCAACACTTTCAGAGTCAGGGGTTCCGGTTATCGACGGTTTTCTGCTGGATCTGGGTGTCTCTTCGCATCAGCTTGATGAACAGGAGCGGGGGTTCAGTTTCCAGAAGGATGCCCCTCTGGATATGAGAATGGACAGGAGCAGCAGCAGAAGTGCTGCGGACCTCGTCAACACACTTTCACACGGAGAGCTGGCAAGGATTATCAGGGAGTTCGGTGAAGATCGTTGGGCCGGGAGGATAGCCTCTTTCATCTGTGCTGCACGGGAAAATGGGCCGATCGAGACGACCCTGCAGCTGGCAGATCTGGTAAAGGCTGCAATACCTCGAAAGGCCTGGGAAGAGAGAATTCATCCGGCGACACGGACTTTTCAGGGGTTGAGGATAGCTGTCAACGAAGAGCTTGCGAGTCTTGAGGCAGGACTTGAGTCTGCAGTCAGGATGCTGAAACCGGGAGGGCGCGGAGTAGTGATTTCGTTTCACTCGCTCGAAGACCGGATCGTAAAGCAGATGTTTCGCACTTTGTCGGCAGGATGTATCTGCCCCAGGGATCTGCCGGTCTGTGTCTGCAGCAGCAGGCCAGAGGTCAGAATCCTGACATCAAAACCGGTTATGGCGAAAGAAGATGAGCTGGCGATCAATCCGCGATCAAGAAGCGCCAAGCTCAGGGCAGTAGAGAAACTGTAGCAGCAGGAGGCGACATGGCAAACATTCGGGCAACAATGGACAAGGTAGCTGATCCGAGGCGATTCGAATCTCAGGTAGAGGTTAAGAGCGATCTGTTCATCTACATGATCGGAATCATCGTCATCGTGACCGTTGTTTCGGTTTTTCATGTATGGTCCAGGGTAAAGGTCATGGATCTCAGCCTCAAGGTAGGTGAGCTTCGGCGTGAATTGAAGGAGCAGGAGCAGGAGCAGGGTCGTTTGAAGCTCGAAGTTGCATCGCTCAAGATGCCGGCCAGGATCGAGACTCTTGCCAAAGGGGAGCTGGGGATGTCGCTTCCTACCGAGCAGCAGGTGGTGCAAGTAAAGTGAGGGATGACCGGGAGAAATGGACGCGGTTCAGGATCCGCTTTATAGGGGGGATTTTCATCTTCCTTCTGTCCATCTCTGTTGCCCGGGCATTCTATCTACAGATCTATGAGCAGGAGCGCTTTGCCCATCTGGCCGAGAAACAGCATCTTAGAGTGGTTCAGTTGACCCCTTCCCGTGGAGCGATATTCGACTCTACAAATTCCGCGCTGGCAGTTTCGATCGAGATGGATTCCCTGTATGCCGAGCCCCGCAATATGGAGAATATTCCGGAGGCGGCATCCCAGCTAGCACCTCTGATCGGGATGACTAAAGAGGAACTGGCGAAGAAGATGCGTGGCAACAAAGGATTTGTCTGGCTTGCCCGCAGGCTTACTCCGGAGGTTGCATCGGCAGTACGGAAGCTGGATATTGACGGAATCGGGTTTGTCAAAGAGCCTAAACGGTTTTATCCGAATGCAGAGATTGGGAGTCATGTTGTAGGCTTTACCGGTCTTGACCCTGAAGGACTTGAAGGGGTGGAGCGGAAGTTTGACAGCACGCTTCTCGGGAACACAGGCTTCATGGTCACGGAGCGCGATGCCCTGGGGAGAGATATCGGCACTCGCGGGATGATGATGAAGAGTGCCTCCTCCGGCCAGAGCCTGGCCCTTACCATTGACAAGAATATTCAGTACATAGCTGAAAAGGAGCTGGCAGCAGCTGTCGAGAGCAGCAGGGGGAAAGGGGGGATAGCAATCGTCATGGACCCTCAAACCGGCAAAATCCTTGCCATGGCAAACTATCCGACCTTCAACCCGAACTCTTTCGGCAAGTCCCCTCCGCAGGCGCTGAGGAACAGGGCGATTTCAGACAGCTTCGAGCCGGGCTCCACCATGAAGGTGTTCCTTATTGCCGCAGCTCTCGAAGAAAAAGTGGTAAAGCCAGAGGATGGTTTCAACTGTGAAAACGGGAGTTATAACGTCGGGGGGAGGACAATCCACGATACCCACAAGTACGGGCGCCTCTCAGTCGGGGATATCCTCAAGCATTCAAGTAATATCGGCGCGGCAAAGATTGGCGCCCGGCTTGGCCCGGAGCGGCTTTACGGATATCTGAGGGGGTTCGGTTTCGGAACGAAGAGCAATATCGACCTCCCCGGTGAAGTTGCAGGCTATCTCAGAAACAAAAGCCAGTGGTACGGGGTCGATCTTGCCACGATATCTTTCGGGCAGGGGTTGTCAATCAGCGCCATACAGCTGGCCTCTGCGATGTCTGTCATTGCAAACGGCGGCAGCCTGATGCAGCCATACGTCGTAGACAGGATAATGGATGCCAAGGGGAACCCGGTAAAACAGTTCTCCCCGGTGATAAAGCAGCAGGTCGTGTCGCCGGAGACCGCCAGGACAGTGGCCAAAATGATGGAGGGGGTTGCTGCCGAAGGGGGTACCGGGGCTTCCGCATCGGTTGACGGTTTCAAGGTTGCCGGCAAGACCGGCACGGCACAGAAGGCCGACCCGGTCACGAAAGGGTACTCTCAGGACAAGCGAACGGCCTCTTTCGTGGGGTTCATCCCTGCCGATCAGCCCCGGCTTACCATCCTTGTCGTAGTCGACGAGCCGAAAACGAGTCCGTACGGGGGGGTCGTTGCTGCACCGGCTTTCAGTGCCATTGCAAAACAGAGCCTCTGTTATCTGAGGGTCTCTCCGAATCAACCGCTCAAGAATAAGCCGGGGGTCATCGAAGCAAAAAAAGATGTCCCGAAGTCCGAAGATGTTTCTGAGGATACCGAAGAGGTAACACCTGACAGCCAGCATCTGAGTGGACTGATCATGGCAAATTTCCGTGGCATGAGTATGAGGCAGGTGCTTCAGATGATGGAGAAGAGAGGACTGAACATACGATTGATCGGAAGCGGCAGGGTAATTGAACAGAGCCCTCCGCCGGGGAGGAAGATCACCCCTTCTGATCCGGTATGGGTAAGGCTGGCACCGTCTGCTTGAGAAACTGAAAAGGTAGGGAAAATGAAACTCTCCGAACTGCTGAAATCGACTTCTGTACAAAAAGTTCTCGGCAGTGTGGACCCCGAAATAACGGGTCTCCATCATGACTCCCGCACTGTTGTCCCCGGCGGGTTATTTTTTGCCCTGAAAGGGGTGTCCGCAGACGGTCATGCCTTTATCCCTTCAGCCGTAGCCAGTGGTGCCGTTGCGGTCATTGTCGAAGAAAACATCTCTCTCCTCCCGGGGGCAGTTGCGGTTAAGGTCGCTGATTCAAGGCTCGCCATGGCAGAAATAGCTGCCGCGTTTTTCGGAGATCCGACTGCTTCAGTTCCGCTGATAGGGATCACCGGCACAAACGGCAAGACCACGACAACCTATCTGATCGAGGGGATACTTGCGGCTGCAAGGCTTCCGGCGGCAGTCCTCGGAACAATCAGTTACCGCTTCGGTGACATACGGATCGAAGCCTCTCACACAACCCCTGAATCTACAGATCTACAATGCGCTCTGCGAAAGCTTGCAGATGCTGGCGCAAAGTCCTTTGTGATGGAAGTCTCGTCCCACGCACTGGAGCAGAAGAGAGTCGATGGCTGCCGTTTCGATGTCGGGATATTCAGCAATCTGACCAGAGACCATCTCGACTACCATGGGAGTATGGAACAGTATCTCGAGGCAAAAAAGCGGCTCTTTTCGGAGCTTCTGAAACCCGAAGCAACTAAACCCCTACGCCGGGCGACAGTGAACATGGACGATCCGTACGGTGCTGCGGTGCGTGACAGTGCAGCCTGCCCGGTTATCACTTTCGGCACTGATCCCTCGAACGACCTGTACGGAGTTGACATAAGACTATCGGTAAACGGCATAAGAGGCGGGATTCGCACTCCAAAGGGTGAGTTCTCCTTTTCATCCAGGCTGCTGGGAAGGTTCAATCTCTCCAACATCCTTGCGGCTGTCTCTGCAGGCATCGCACTCGATCTTCCGTTAGCTGCGATCAAGGATGGGATAGAAGGGCATCTTCCGGTGCCGGGAAGGCTTGAGCGGGTCGAAAACAGTCGCAGTGTGACCTGCCTTGTCGACTATGCACATACCGGCGACGCACTGGAAAACGTCCTTTCGACTCTGAAAGAGATTGCCGCAGGGAGAATCATAACTGTTTTCGGATGCGGAGGTGACCGGGATAACGGCAAGCGCCCGATAATGGGAAGGATAGCAGCCTCGATGTCGGATTTTAGCGTAGTGACGTCTGACAATCCGAGGAGTGAAGATCCGCAGAAGATTCTCGAACAGATCAAGGTCGGGATAACTCCGCTGCGAATTCGTGAATATCGGCTTCCTGAGCTGGAAAAGGGTTTTGTGGAAAAAGGTTTTGTTGTCTGCGAGAATCGCCGGGAGGCGATCCGCCTTGCCGCAAAGCTTGCGGTACCGGGTGATATTGTTCTGCTTGCAGGGAAGGGTCATGAGGATTACCAGATCATAGGAAAAGCCAAGCATCATTTTGACGACCGCGAAGAAGCGGCAGAGGCTTTCAGGTGCTAGGCATGTTCACGCTCAGGGAGATAGCGGCAGCCACCGGCGGACGGATCATCGGTAATGCCGACAGGACGGTTTCAGGGGTATCGACCGATTCAAGGGTTCTGACATCCGGACGGCTTTTTGTTCCACTCAAGGGGGAACGTTTCGACGGTCACGACTATCTGCCGGAAGTTCTTGCAAAGACAGGTACTTCGCTGGTCGAAGAAAGCCGGGTGCAGGCATTCGTGTTGCCGGAAGATGCAGCTGTTGTCGTGGTCCCTGATACACTGACGGCGCTCGGGGATCTTGCCGCTTATTACCGGAGGCGGTTTTCCATCCCGGTTGTCGGCATAACCGGCAGTAACGGCAAGACGACGACAAAAGAGATGCTGGCAGCGATACTTGAACTCGGTGGGAAGGGGCTCAAGACTTCAGGAAATCTGAACAATCTGATAGGGCTGCCGCAGATGGTGTTTCAACTCGGCAGAGATCACCGGTGGGCGATATTCGAAATGGGTATGAGCGAGTCCGGAGAGATCGACAGGCTGGCCGAAATAGCCGCGCCGGAGGTTGGCGTCATTACGAATGCTTTCCCGGCTCACCTTGCCAGCATGGTGAGCATCGAAGCAGTCGCGCAGGCAAAGGGGGAGCTTTTCCTCAGGCTCCCTGAAAGCGGGAGAGCAGTGTTCAATGCGGACGACCCGCTGATCTCGCGCTGCCCGTCTCCTGCAGGGGTTTCCCGTCGCAGTTTCGGACTCCACGGTGCGGGCGTTACTGCGCTGAACCTTGTTTCTCTGGGAAAAGAGGGCCAGAGCTTCACGCTGCAGATAGGTGATCAAGGCAGCGATCTGATACTCCGGGCTTTCGGAATGCACAACATTTATAATGCTCTTGCAGCAGCAGCGGCAGCCGATTCACTTGGAATAGAGATGGAGACCATCGTCGCTGGCCTCTCGTCTTTCACCCCTTATGACAAGAGATTCAAGCTGGATGATCTCGGTCCGATCGTTCTGATCGATGACAGTTATAATGCGAATCCGGCGTCAGTCGGAGCTGCCCTGTTGACCCTCAGGGAGTTGAAAGGCGGCAGCAGAGGAATCGCGGTACTCGGGGACATGCTGGAACTTGGCGAGGAGAGCATTTCTGCTCACCGGGATGTCGGTCGTCTGGCAGCTACCTGTGTAGAACGGCTATACGTTTACGGCAGGATGGGTGAGATCGTGGCAGAAGCCGCTCTGGATGCCGGGATGAACAGCGGTGAAGTAATATGTGCTTCGACTCATGATGAGATTCTGCAGGATATCGTGAAGGACCATCTGGACGGGGATTATATTATGGTGAAGGGGTCGAGAGGGATGAGGATGGATATTGTCTCCGCGGCTTTGCGGGAAACCTTCTCCGGACCTGATTACGGGGGGATAGCCTGATGCTGTATCATCTTTTTTATCCGCTTGCTGCAGACATAAGACTTTTCAATGTTTTCAAGTATCTTACTTTCAGGACTATCTATGCGATGATAACGGCATTGGTGGTTGCCTTTTTCATCGGACCCTGGGTAATTCGAAAACTCGAAGCGCTTCAGGCACGCCAGGTGATCAGGACGGACGGTCCGGAATCCCACCTGAAAAAGCAGGGTACCCCGACCATGGGGGGGGTCCTGATTCTGGCTTCGATTCTGATTCCGACGCTTCTCTGGAGTGATCTGACCAACAGATACATCTGGCTGGCGCTTTTCATCATCATCGGTTACGGGATAATCGGCTTTGTTGACGATTACAAGAAGGTGGTGGAGAAGAACCCGAAAGGGCTTACTCCGAGACAGAAGATGTTCTGGCAGGTTCTGCTTGCCAGCGCAGTGGGCACAGTCCTCTATATTCTCCCCGGCTTTTCCGAGGAGCTCTTCTTCCCGTTTTTCAAGAAGCTGCATCCTGATCTCGGGCTGTTCTACATCCCGTTTGTCGCACTCGTTATTGTTGGAGCAAGCAATGCTGTCAATCTTACTGACGGACTGGACGGGCTTGCGATAGGCCCGGTCTCGATAAATGCGGCAACTTATATGATCTTTGCCTATATTGCAGGTAATTTCAAACTTTCCAGCTATCTGCAGATACCTTACGTGGCCGGTACCGGTGAACTCGCCATACTTTGCGGGGCCATGGTCGGCGCGGGACTCGGTTTTCTCTGGTACAACTCCTATCCGGCCGAGGTGTTCATGGGAGATGTCGGATCGCTCTCGCTCGGTGGCGGTCTGGGCACGCTGGCGGTCCTCACCAAGCAGGAGATACTGCTGGTGATTGTCGGCGGGGTGTTTGTGGTAGAGGCTCTTTCCGTGATTTTCCAGGTAGGCTCCTACAAATACCGGGGCAAGCGGATTTTCCGGATGGCGCCGATCCATCACCATTTCGAACTGAAAGGGGTCGCAGAGCCGAAGATAATCGTTCGTTTCTGGATCATTTCAATCATTCTGGCGCTGGTAGCGATATCCACTCTGAAACTGAGGTAGGAATTGAACCTTTCAGATAAAAACATCCTCGTAATGGGTCTGGCGCGGACCGGTGTCGCCTGCTGCCGGTTTCTGGCAGGTCAGGGCGTCTCGGTGGTCGCAACCGACATGAGGAATGAAGATGCTTTGGCACATGTCCTTGCAGAGCTTGACGGTCGTGGCATCAGGTTCGTTCTAGGTCGTCATGATGAGTCAGATTTTATCGCTGCGGATATGATTGTCGTCTCTCCGGGGGTGCCGATGGCTCATCCGCTGCTGCTTCTGGCACAAGGCGCGGGCAGGGAGATAGTCAGTGAGATAGAGCTGGCAAGCAGGTTCATAGAGGCTCCGCTCGTAGCGATTACCGGCACGAACGGCAAGACCACAACTACGACGCTCTGCGGCGAAATATTCCGGGCAAACGGTTTTGAAACCTATGTGGGCGGGAATATCGGCGATCCGCTGATAGAGCTGGTGGAATCGGGCGCGCCGGTAGAGCGGGTCGTTGCGGAGATAAGTTCGTTCCAGCTGGAGTGGATACACTCCTTCCGTCCGAAAGTGGCAGCTCTGCTCAACATAAGTGAAGATCATCTGGACCGGTATGCGACCTATCAGGAGTATATAAATGCAAAGCTGCGGATCTTCGAGAATCAGACGGCAGAGGATTTCGCGATTCTGAATATGGACGATCCTCTCGTCTGGCAGAACGCGCAAAACCTGAAGGCACGGATATTTCCCTTCAGCCGCAGGTATGAACTTGACGAAGGGGTGTTCTGCAAGGGAGAAGCGATTATCTACCGGCACGAAGGCTTTGAGGTGCGTTTTCCGACAGCAGACTTCCGGCTCAAAGGAGTCCATAACCTTGAAAACATCATGGCGGCACTGGCGGCGGCACTTCTTCTCGGCTGCCGCGCCGGGGAGAGTTTCGACAGTGTGCGTGGCTTCGGTGCGCTTCATCACCGGATGGAGTTTGTCCGCGAGCTTCGGGGCGTGAGTTATTACGAGGACAGCAAGGCGACAAATGTCGGTAGTGTGGTCAAGGCCCTGGAAAGCTTTGAAAATATCACCCTGATAGCCGGAGGAAAGGACAAGGGGGGCTCTTATGCACCGCTTGTTCCGCTTGTGAAAGTAAGGGTGCGCCATCTGATCCTGATCGGTGAAGCAGCTGCGCGGCTGGATGAGGAGCTTGGGAGTCTGACCGATACGAGAAAGGCTGCCTCCATGGAGGATGCAGTTCAGCTCGCAGCCGGGATTACCGATGGCGGCGGCACCGTGCTGATGTCACCTGCCTGCTCCAGTTTCGATATGTTCCGAGACTATGAAGACCGGGCACAGAGATACATTGCAGCGGTCATGGGGCTGACAGAGTGAAAGCGCCAGATATTCAGGATGACAGGCTATGCTGAAAAAGCTGGAAGGGTACGATCTCATAATTCTGACCATGGTAGTGGTGCTCACCTGCTTCGGAGTGGTGATGGTCTACTCTGCATCATCCATAATGGCTGAAAAAAGATTCCACGACAGCTTCTTCTTCCTGAAGAGACAGGGGCTGTATGCGATTGCCGGTTTCATGGTTATGTATGCCGCCATGCGCATGGACTATCATATATGGAGGAAAGCCGCGGTCCCGGTGCTGATTGCCTGCCTTGTCTGTCTCCTGCTGGTCTTCATCCCCGGGGTAGGAGGGAGTGTAAAGGGGGCAACCCGCTGGATAAGGTTTCCCGGGTTCAATTTCCAACCTGCCGAGCTTGCCAAGGTTGCGCTTATCATCTTCATGGCGTATTCACTTGACAGGAAGCAGGAGCAGATCCGCTGGTTCAAGGGGCTCATCCCGTACATGCTCATTCTGATGCTCATGATAGGCCTTTTGATGATACAGCCCGACATGGGTTCATCCATGACCCTGGCAGGGGTTGCGATGGTCATGCTGTTTGCCGCAGGGATGCGGGTCTCGCATGTCATATCGATAGTTCTCTTCTCTGCGCCGTTTGTCTATTACGCAATCAGGCACAAGGAGTACCGGTGGCGGAGAATCACCTCCTTTCTCAACCCATGGGCTGATCCCGGGAACACCGGTTTTCAGATTATCCAGTCGTGGCTTGCTTTCGGAACGGGCGGGATAACCGGTCAGGGGCTCGGCGAAGGAAAGCAGAAACTTTTCTACCTGCCCGAAGCTCATACCGACTTCATTCTCTCCGTAATCGGCGAAGAGCTCGGATTCATCGGTACGGTCACGGTCGCGGCAATGTTCTTTCTGCTGGTGCACCGGAGCATACGGGTTGCCGTGTATGCCGAGGACAGTTTCGGACGGTTTCTTGCGCTCGGTATCGCGGTACTGATCGGCGCACAGGCATTCGTAAACATAGCAGTGGTCATGGGACTTCTCCCGACAAAAGGGCTGGCCCTGCCATTTATCAGTTACGGCGGAAGCTCTCTTGTCCTGAGCCTTTTCTCGATAGGTATTCTCCTGAACATATCAAGCAGGATGAGGGGCGTTCCATGAGGCTCGTGATAGCTGGCGGGGGTACAGGAGGGCATCTTTTTCCCGGGATTGCGGTAGCCGAGGAGTTCCTTGCGCGTGATCCTGGAAATGAAGTGCTCTTTGTCGGGACCGAGCGCGGGGTCGAAGCCAGGCTTCTGCCGAAGCTGGGCTACCGGCTCGAACTGGTTGCTGCCGCCGGGGTGCGTGGCAAGAGTTTCATCGGACAGCTTAAAGGCCTGGCAGGGCTTCTCTACGGGTATTCGCAGTCAAGGCGTATACTAAAAGAGTTCAGACCGGATCTGGTACTCGGTGTCGGGGGGTATGCTTCGGCTCCGCTGGTTCTTGCTGCAAGGGGGCTGCTGATTCCGCGCTTCGTGCACGAGCAGAATGCGATTCCCGGGATGACGAACAAGCTGCTGTCGCGTATCGTGGAGCAGTCTTTCATCTCCCTTGAAGAGTCGCGAAAGTTCTTTCCGAAAGATACGACTCTTCTGACCGGCAATCCGCTTCGGCGGCAGATACTGGATGAAGTGGCTGCAAATCCCCCCTGCTCGCAAGGCTCGCTTCCCCCCTTTGACAAAGGGGGGATTGAGGGGGGATTTCATCTGCTCGTTTTCGGAGGGAGCCTCGGAGCGCACAGCATCAACATGGTCATGGCGGCAGCAGCTCCTCTGCTGGGAAGACTTGGTACAGCGATTTCAGTCACCCATCAGACCGGCGAAAAGGATTTCGAAGAGGTCACTGTCTCTTACCGCAATGCGGAGGTGAACGCGAAAGTCGTTCCGTTCATCGACAATATGGCGGCTGAGTACCGCGCAGCCGACCTTGTCATCTGCCGCGCCGGTGCGACAACAATTGCCGAGGTGACAGCCTGCGGCAAGACGTGCATCTTCATCCCGTTCCCGCATGCCGTTGACGACCACCAGCGCAAGAATGCCGAGGCTCTTCTCAAATGCAGTGCCGGTTTCATGCTCCTGGAACGGGAGCTGACACCGGAAAGTCTGGTAAATCAGATAGCAGAACTGGTCTCTTCTCCGTCGCTGCTTCGAGAGACAGGGGAGAATGCCAGGAGCATTGCCCGGCTTGATGCGGCAAAAGTCATAGTGGATGAGATGCTTAAAAGGACAGGTTAAGGTCAAGGTTGAGGTTTGAGGCTACCTTAACCTCAACCTCAACCTGCTCTTGTGACTAAAAGGAGCCTTATGTACGGAAAAATCGAAAAGATTCACTTCGTCGGCATCGGCGGGATCGGGATGAGCGGTATTGCAGAGGTGCTGCTTAATCTCGGCTACAAGGTGTCCGGTTCCGATCTCAGAGGGAGCGACATAACGGAGCGGCTTACCGGCATCGGCGCTGAGATCGGCATTGGCCACAAGGCGGAGAACCTGCGGAGCGTAGATGTCGTGGTCATCTCTTCGGCGGTTCATGACGACAACCCGGAAGTCGTCGAGGCAAAACGGCTGCACATACCGGTCATCCCGCGTGCGGAGATGCTGGCCGAACTGATGCGGATGAAATTCGGCATCGCCATTGCCGGTACGCACGGCAAGACCACAACCACTTCAATGGCGGCCTCGATTCTCGGCCATGCCGGTATCGACCCGACCATCGTCATCGGCGGAAAGCTAAACGCGATCGGGACCAACGCCCGGCTCGGGCAGGGGAAGTTTCTCCTTGCCGAGGCTGATGAGTCTGACGGTTCGTTTCTCGTGCTCTCCCCGACCATTGCCGTGGTCACCAACATAGATGCCGATCATCTCGACCACTATTCAGGCATTGAAGAGATTAAGGATACCTTTGTTGAATTCATCAACAAGGTGCCGTTCTACGGACTTGCTGTGCTCTGCCTCGATGATCCCAACATCCGTTCGATCCTTCCTCTGGTAAAGAAGCGCTACACGACGTACGGGTTATCATCTCAGGCCGATATCCGTGCCACCCATGTAAAGCATGACGGCTTCCGGACATCTTTTGTTGCCCATTTCAAGGGGTACCGGCTCGGCGAAATATCGTTCAATATGCCCGGTGCGCACAATGTCCTGAATGCGATGGCCTGCATTGCCGTGGCACTGGAGCTGGACGTGCCGTTTACCGCAATCCAGGAGGGTTTTGCACAGTTCGGCGGGGTTGGAAGACGTTTCACGGTCAAGGGTGAGCCGAAAGGGATCATGATCGTGGACGACTACGGGCATCATCCGGCAGAGATCAAGGCGACGCTTGCGGCGGCCAGGCAGGGGTGGCCGGAGCGACGGATTATCGCCGCGTTCCAGCCGCATCGCTACACACGGACACATGAACTGTTCCCGGAGTTCGTGACCGCCTTCTACGATGCGGATATTCTGGTTCTCACCGATGTCTATGCAGCGGGAGAGCAACCGATCGAAGGGGCGACAGCAGAACGACTGGCCAGGGAGATCAGGCGGCACGGGCAGAAGGATGTGACGCACATCGCCGACCGTGAGCTGGTTCCTGAGCATCTGGCCGGGATCGTCAGGGAAGGGGATATCGTCATCACCCTGGGCGCCGGGAACATCTGGCAGCAGGGCGAGGCGCTGGTCCGGATTCTGGAGGCTTGAGCTGAAACTTTCAGAGGTCACCATACGCGGCTCCCTGCTGCGGGATGAGCCGATGAGCCGCCATACGTCGCTGAAGGTGGGTGGTCCGGCAGATCTTTTTGCCATACCTCTGGATGCTGATGATTTAAAATCGCTCATCTCTCAACTCTCAACAGCCGGTTTGTCATGGATGGCAATCGGGAGAGGTTATAACCTGCTGGTGAAAGACGGAGGGATCCGCGGGGCGATTATCTCACTGGAAAGATTCGACAGGATCGAGATGCGAGGCGATGGGAGGATGGTGGCGGAAGCAGGGGCAGAGAATCTCGATGTTGTCAGATTCGCTCAGAAGCACCGGCTTGGCGGGATAGGGTTCATTTCCGGAATACCGGGCACGATCGGCGGAGCGGTCAGGATGAATGCAGGTGCTTACGGTGAAGGAATCCTGGAGCGGGCTGTCTGTCTGAACCTGCTTCGCGGGGGTGAAATAAGGGAATTCTGCATCAGTGAGCTTGATTACGGCTATCGCAGACTTTCGCTTCAGCCTGGTGATATCCTCCTGTCCGTTCTCTTGAAGCTTGAAGAGCGTGATCCTGGAATGACCGAAGAAGAGATCAGGAAAGACCTCGAGCTGCGGCGCACCAAGCATAATGTCGGTTTTCCGAGCGCCGGCTCTTTTTTCAAGAACCCGTCAGGTCACGCTGCCTGGAAAGTGATAGCAGCTGCCGGTATGCGCGGGGCATCAGTCGGAGGCGCAGCCGTCTCCGAGCTGCACGGCAACTTTCTCGTCAACAGGGGGGGCGCCACTGCTGCCGATTTTCTGAAACTGGCTGAAATGGTAAAGGCTGCCGTGCTGAAAACTTCCGGCATTCTGCTTGAGGAAGAGGTCAGGATCGTGGGGGAGGAACTGAATCCGTGACGGCGAAAGCCGGCTCTCACTGCAATGCCTCTGCTTCTGCGGGCTGCAGAGATGGCTATGCCGTCCGAGTGTGCAGCATCAATGGCAGATCCGTATTGATGGCCCCGAGCCCCGGCTATTTTCGTTCGATCCGGCTCTCACCGTCACGGCTGCCATAGGGGGGAACCATGAAAGATAAAAAGATCGGCGTCCTTATGGGCGGACTCTCCGCCGAGCGAGAGGTCTCCCTGAAAAGCGGGGCAGCTGTTCACAAGGCGCTGCTGGCACGTGGCTACAATGCGGTAGCGGTTGATGTAGGTCGCGATCTTTCAGGCCGTCTTGCTGAAGAGAAGATAGAAGTTGCCTTTGTCTGCCTGCACGGACGCTATGGCGAGGATGGTGCGGTGCAGGGTCTTCTCGAGCTGATGGGAATTCCGTATACCGGTTCCGGAGTCCTTGCCAGCGCACTTGCCATGGATAAGGTCTTTGCGAAAAAGATCTTTGCGGCAAGCGGGTTGACCATAACTCCTTACGTTGTCTTCAGGAAAGGAGACATCCCGGACCCTTCGATGCTTCCGTTCGGGCTTCCGGTCGTGGTCAAGCCTTCACGCGAGGGGTCGTCTGTCGGCGTCAGTATTGTAAAGACAGCCGGAGATCTCCCGAAGGCGTTGGAGAGCGCTTTCAGTCACGACAGCGAGATCCTTATCGAAAAGTATGTGAAGGGCCGGGAGATACAGGTCGGCATACTGGATGAGAAAGGGATCGGGGCGATAGAAATCGTGCCGAAAAACGAGTTTTACGACTTTGAGGCGAAATATACGGACGGCATGGCGACGCATATCATGCCGGCGCCGCTGCCAAAGGATCAGTATGACGAGCTGCTCGGGCTGGGTGAGCGTGCGCATGCGGCTCTTTGCTGCTCCGGATACAGCCGGGTCGACTTCATAGTGACAGAGGGAAAAGAGGCGTATCTTCTGGAGGTGAACACCCTGCCGGGAATGACCGCCTTGAGCCTTCTGCCGGAGATAGCGCAGCACGCCGGAATAGGATTCGAAGAGCTGGTGGAGAGGATTATCCGCTCTGCTGCGCTCAAGATTTGATGGGGATAAAAAGTTTTTTACTGTTCAGTTTTTACACTATAAACCGTGGTTAATATATGCTATCTATTTTGCATAAATGTAATGCTATAAACGCATCATTTATCAGGATGTAGCGCTTTCGGAGACCATGCGCGAACTTAACCTGAACAATCAAAAGCCGGCGACGAGGAACCGTTTCAAGAAGCAGCGGAAAAAGATAAGCTTCCGCGGTGTCCTGAAAAAAATTGTGCGGGTGGCAACCGCAATTGTGGTAGTATCCCTTATCTTTCTTGTCTGTTTTGAGTTGTACGGATTTGCCGGGAAAACGACTTTTTTAAAGCTTGACCGGGTAGATGTTTCTGGCTTCAAGAAGCTGACCCGCGACGAGATCATATCATCCGCCGCTGTCAGGCTCGGTGACGATCTTCTTGGACTCCGCCTCGCACGGATGGGGGAGCAGCTGGCCAAGAATCCATGGATTGCCTCGGTAAGGATTCGGCGGAATTTCCCTCACTCACTTTCGATAGATGTTGTCGAACGACAGCCTGTAGGTATCGTCAGCATGGGATACCTTTACTATCTTGACAACCGCGGCGAGATTTTCAAGCCGCTTCAGGAAGGCGACAGTCTTGATTTCCCGGTTATCACCGGACTTTCGGAAGACGATCTGCTTCGGGATCCATCGGGAGCGAAGGAAACCCTGAAAGGTGTTCTTGCTCTGCTGCAGCATCTCCAGAAAGAACGAGCCGGGGTCAGGCTTGCAGATATTTCCGAGCTCCATTACGACAAAGGTTTTGGCTATACGCTCTTCACGATCAACAGGGGACTGCCGATACGGCTGGGACTGGACGGCTTCGATGAAAAACTTGACCGCTTGTCAAGGGTCTACAGCGAACTTCAGCCCCAGATTCCGATGCTTGAGTATATCGATCTGGATTACAGCGACAGGATAGTGGTTAAAAAGACCTGATGATGGCTGTCAAGCCAATCCATTCATAAGTTTGCAGCTCATTTGGGGGGTATTAATGTCTGGCAGAAGAGACAACCTGATAGTAGGACTTGATATTGGAACGACGAAGATCTGTGCGATCGTCGGTAATCTTACCGAAGACGGCATCGATATTGTCGGGATTGGCTCCAGCCCTTCGCGCGGTCTCCGCAAAGGGGTCGTCATCAATATTGACAGCACAGTCCAGTCGATACGAAAAGCGGTCGAGGAAGCCGAGCTGATGGCTGGCTGCGAGATAAAAAGCGTTTTTGCCGGTATCGCTGGCGGTCATATAAAAGGGATAAACTCCCAGGGTGTCATTGCTATAAAAAACCGGGAAGTCGCTCCTGATGATGTAAAACGGGTTATCGAGGCGGCGAAGGCAATCGCAATACCGATGGACAGGGAAGTTATCCATATCCTGCCTCAAGAGTTCATCATAGATGACCAGGACGGAATCCGCGAGCCGCTGGGGATGAGCGGCGTCCGTCTGGAGGCGAAAGTCCACATCGTAACAGGTGCTGCGGCAAGTGCCCAGAATATCGTTAAATCCTGCAACCGGGCCGGGCTAGATGTAGCCGATATTGTGCTCGAACAGCTTGCCTCTTCCGAAGCAGTCCTTTCTGCGGATGAAAAGGAGCTTGGCGTCGCCCTGATTGATATGGGTGGCGGGACGACTGATATTGCCATTTTTGTTGACGGCGCCATAAAGCACACGTCAGTCCTCGCCCTCGGGGGGAATCATCTTACCAACGATATCGCTGTTGGACTCAGGACCCCGATGGCCGAGGCCGAGAAGATCAAGCAGAAATACGGCTGCTGCCTCGCCTCTCTTGTCGGCAAGGATGAGACCATCGAGGTTCCGAGCGTCGGAGGGAGAAAGCCCAGGATACTCTCCAGGCAACTTCTTGCGGAGATTCTTGAGCCGCGTGTCGAGGAGATCTTTACGCTGGTGAACAGGGAGATTGTCAAGTCGGGATACGAGGATGTGATCGCTTCAGGAGTTGTCATTACCGGCGGGAGCACGATTCTGGAAGGAATGCCCGAGCTTGCCGAACAGATCTTCAACCTTCCGGTGCGCAGAGGTGGACCGCAGAAGATAGGCGGTCTTGTCGATGTCGTTAATTCGCCGGTTTATGCGACAGGCGTAGGTCTTGTCATTTACGGCAGCCGGCACGTCGATACAACGGCACATTTCCCGACCAACCAGAGCGATGACAGCCTGTTCAGGAAGGTGAGTAAGAGGATGAAGGAGTGGTTCGGCGAATTCTTCTAGGTTAGAGCGCCACTTTTCCGCAATCTCGGCGTTGGTCTGCAGGTTTGCTTGTGCGACGTACCTTCCGGTACGCCTCCGCACAAACCTTTGACCGCCTTGACCTTGCGAAAAATTGACGCTCCTGAAAAGTGAGCCTTCACTCCAGGCAAGGAAATAGATAAGCAGCTTTTTTACATAATAATTAACCGGGAAAGGGGGCACGGTATGCAATTTGAGCTTGACCAAAACATTGAGGTGACTGCTAAGATCAAGGTTGTCGGGGTTGGCGGAGGCGGAAGCAATGCTGTGAACACGATGATCGACAAGCATGTCCATCATGTCGAGTTCATCGTTGCCAATACCGATGCGCAGGCCTTGAGAACTTCCAAGGCTCCTACCAAGGTCCAGCTTGGATCGCTTCTTACCAAGGGCCTCGGAGCAGGGGCAGACCCGGGTGTTGGTCGGGACGCAGCTATCGAGGACCGCGATCGTCTGATAGAGACGCTTCAGGGCGCCGACATGGTCTTCGTGGCTGCCGGTATGGGCGGCGGAACCGGGACAGGTGCTGCTCCGGTAATTGCCGATGTTGCCAAGGAGCTCGGTGCTCTTACCGTAGGAGTCGTGACCAAGCCGTTCACCCGCGAAGGAAAGCGCCGCAAGGAGCAGGCTGAAATAGGGATTCGCGAGCTCAAGAAGCATGTCGATTCGCTCATTGTTGTCCCGAATGATCGGTTGATCGGGCTTGCCGGGAAAAATACCTCGATCCTGGATGCTTTCAAACCTTCTGATGATGTGCTTCGCCAGGCTGTTCAGGGTATTTCCGACCTCATCACCAGTACCGGCATGATCAATGTCGACTTTGCCGACGTCAAATCGATCATGAGCGTACGCGGCATGGCGATGATGGGGATCGGAATGTCAAACGGTGACAACCGTGCCGTAGAAGCGGCAACAGCTGCTATTTCGAGCCCGCTGCTCGAAGATATCGATATCTCGGGCGCCAAGGGGGTACTGGTCAACATCTGCGGCTCTTCGAGCATGACAATGGATGAATACGAGATTATCAGCCGAATCATTCATGAGAAGGTTCATGAGGATGCAAATATCATCATCGGACTCCTTGTCGATGAAGAGCTCGGTGACAAGCTGAAGGTAACGGCTATTGCAACCGGTTTTGGCGACCGCTTCGATATGGAGAAGGGGAGGAGTGAGCAGAAGGTTACCAAACTTCAGGATGTCGCGAGGATCAATCTTGACACTCCTACCTTTGTGCGCAACAACGGGCAGGATCAGCGCAGGTCCACCGTGGTGAAGCAGCCGGGCTTCGTGATGGAAGATGATGACCAGTATGATATCCCCACCTTCCTCCGCAAATCGGTAGACTGATTCCTGACCGGCTCCCCACCCACTGGGGAGCCGGTTTACTTTCACGCTGACAATCCGCGCCAATGTCCTGGAGAATCATCTCAAAACTCAAAAGCCGGCTCGCTGCCGAATCAGGCGCTTCCATAAGCAGTCGCGGCGGATCTCTGCGAATATGCCTGGTCTATCCCAACCGCTACAGCATCGGCATGAGCAACCTCGGGTTTCAGGCGGTTTATGCGATGATGAACGCTTTCCCGGAGATTCTCTGCGAGCGGGCTTTTCTCCCTGATCCTGACGAGATGCGCGAGTATCAGGAAAGCCGGACTCCTCTCCTCTCGCTGGATTCGCAGCAGCCAGTCTCCGGGTTTGATCTCGTGGCGTTCTCGGTCTCGTTCGAGAGCGACTACCTGAACATCCCCGCCATATTCCGTCTTGCCGGACTCCCCTGCTATGCGTCAGAAAGGACCGAAAAACATCCGCTTGTCATTGCAGGAGGCGCAGCTACCTTCCTGAACCCGGAACCTGTGGCGGATTTCATGGATGCACTCTGCCTTGGGGAAGCCGAAGAGTTGCTTCCCGCTCTCCTTGAGAAACTCTGTGGCGCCTCGACCTCACGAAGCGGTCTTTACGAGACCCTTGCCAAGCTTCCCGGGATTTATGTGCCTTCACTTTTCAGCAAGGGTTCAGGGAAAACCGTCACGAGGCTTTTCCTGAAGGATCTTGACAGTCATCCTGTTACCACCGCCATTAACGCACCGGAGTCGGAGTTTTCCGACCTGTTTCTGATCGAGCTTTCACGCGGCTGCCCAAGGGGGTGCCGTTTCTGCGCGGCCGGCTATATCTATCTTCCCTACCGGCAGCGATCCGTAGATGCTGTCAAAATCGAAGTCGAAAAGGGGATTGCCGATAACAGGAAGATCGGGCTGGTCGCTGCGGCGGTCGGTGACTACCGCGGCATCGGAGATCTCTGCCGTCATATCGTGGCCAGCGGAGGAAGTTTTTCGGTATCATCGCTCCGTATTGACGGACTTGATGAGACGATGACCGAGCTTCTGGTCCAAAGCGGGCACAAGACAGCAACTCTCGCCCCGGAGGGTGGGTCACAGAGGCTTCGCGACCTGATAAAAAAAGGTATTACGGAAGAACAGATTCTCTCGGCCTGTGAACGGTTGATAGAAAAGGATATCCTGAACCTCAAGCTCTACTTCATCATCGGATTGCCGACAGAAACCGATGAGGACATTCATGAGCTGCTTGAACTTGTTGCGAAGATCCGTGAACTGGTAGTGGCAAAGGCAAGAGTGAACAGGCGTCTGGGCGAGATGACCCTCTCGATCAATCCGTTTATTCCGAAACCCTTTACCCCGTTCCAGTGGTGCGGGATGGCTCCGCTTAAGACTCTTGAGGGCAGGCTGAAAACCATCCAGAGTGCCCTCAGGCGCATCGCCAATGTGACAGTCCAGGCGGAAAGCCTCAAAGATGCCATGCTTCAGGCCCTGCTTTCAAGGGGTGACAGGGGCCTTTCCGGGTTTCTGGTAAAAAGCCACGAGCTGCAGAGTTGGCGAAAAGGGGCAAAGGAGCTTGGGCTCAACGTCGAAACGATCGTTACAAGACAGATACCTCTGGATGAAGCGCTCCCCTGGGATTTCATCAAGAGTGTGCCGAAAGAACTACTGAAGACGGAGTACAGGAAGGCTTTCCCTTCAAACCCAAAATAGTATTTCAATCTGTAATCTCTTGGTTCGTTCGGGCAATTAATTTCCACTGGACGCTATTCAGTTCGTGAAGTTAATTTCTCATTAACTTTAAGTTTTCTACCCTCTCACCTGTCTCCATTTGTAAAAACCTTCACCAAAACATCAGAAGAAGCCATATGGTTAAGATGCCAACCGGCTGATTTAATTAGCAAAAAAAAGTTGCAAAATTTTAATTTGCAATTAAGTTTAAATAATCTATTATTTATAGAATCTTATATTGCGTCCAGCAAAGCCGAGGTATCGTGTTTTCCCCACATCCGCTAACAGACAGGTTTTCAGAGCAGCTTCTCCCGCTTCTTTCTGCCGATACTGAAGATTCCCATCTTCTGGCAAGGGTTGACGAGTTGGCCAAAGAATTTGGCAACCCTGTTTACAAGGAGATGCTTCTGGTGATGACGGGGAAGCACTTCGGGGCGGAACTTTCGAAAAGATACTGGCAGGGGGCGGTCAACCATTGCCACAAGATATTCAAGCCTGAATTCGCAAAGCGGGGCTTCCGCCCGGCCCTGATGGATTATCTTCGTTTCTTTGCCGGCGAGTTCAGCGATCCGAGAATAATTGAAGGGGAATATCTTTACAATATTACCAGGTCTTCTGTTACCGACGGGCTTACCGGTCTTTATAACCAGACTTATTTCAAGAAGATTCTGGAGAAAACAATCAATAACCAGCGACGAAGCGTAGATGCTTTTGCACTGGTGTTTCTCGACCTCGATCACTTCAAGCAGTATAACGACCGGTGCGGTCATCTTGAGGGAGATGAGGCTCTCCGAGTCTGTGCGGAGATAATCGTCAAGAATCTGAGAGACGGGGATGTAGCTGTCCGATACGGAGGTGAGGAGTTTGCGCTCTTGCTGCCAAACCTTGAGAGGCATTCTGCGTTTTCCGTTGCCGAGCGGATCAGAAAAGGGATCGAAAGTCATAGTTTCCCTAAACAGGAGCTTCTAAATAGCGGCAACCTGACAATCAGCGGAGGCATTTCCGTTTTCCCTGACAGCGGGACGACTTCAAACGAAATTATTCAGGCTGCCGATAAAGAGCTGTATAGGGCAAAAGAGCGCAGGAACTGCATCTATTCTTTTTCTGAGGACAGAAGGAGGAACTCGAGGCGGCCAATAAAGTCGCTCGTCGAGTATGCTACTTTTGACGGAGCCATTTACCGGCCGGCGCTTTCGACAGACATAAGCGAATATGGAATGGGGCTTGGCTGCGAGACTCTGCTGGAGGAGGGGATGACCCTTTCTCTCAGGCTTACAAGGCCATACTGGCCTGAAAATATACATCTGTCGGCAATAGTCAGGCAGGTCCGCCGCAAGGATGAACTGATCTATATCGGGCTTGAATTTGAAGAATCGCTCGATTCACTTGAAGCTCTTCTGACGCGTCAGAAGAGCTCCCTTGCAACAGCTTCAAGATAGCAGCGCCAACTCCTCTCACCCTTTTGCTTCAAGCCACTCTTTTATCTCACCGGTTCTTGAAACCCAGTCACTTCCAAGCCGCTCCCTGAGGAACGCTGAAAACAGCGAGTCAAACAGCTGTGTCCCGCATTCCAGTAGATGCATCCGCTCATAGAAGACCGCTTCCATCTCCGCAGATTTGTCGGCCGTATTATCCTTTTCGATCTGGACCGATGGGCACTTGAATGAGCCGAAGTGGAACAGCTCTCCTTTAAGCGTCAGTTTCCAGGAGTGTTCATCCTTTTCAAAATGAATGGTTGCTTCGGTGATCTTCTTGCCGAGATGAAGTGCAGCAAGAACCTCACTGAAGTTGTCCTGCGCCCCTGCCACAGTAATGCGCTGCGTACCGGTCTCCCCGCTTGCCTGGAGGAGCAGCCTGTCATTCATGAAAGCGGTAAATGGTTCTCCGCTGCCAAAGATGCCGGGTGTGCAGACAGAGTGCTCTCCTGAACCGGTCATGGTCTGATGGAGGAGCCAGAGCAGAAAGTCCTGACCTATCCAGATATTTGACCGGATCAGGTCGAGAATCGATTCGGTAGATGCAAGGTTTGCCTTCTCAATCTCAGGAGTAAGGTCGTCCGTAGAGATACGCAGTGCACGGGCAAACGGGTGAATCATCAGCAGGCGTAGCCCGGGAAAGCTCTTCTTGAACTCGGTCTCGAAAAGATCGATGATCTTCTGGCTGAGGGAGGCAATTGTTACGAGGCCGCTCCTGGTGTCCCAGACCACATCGTACATGGCAGGTGATGGCAGCGCTCTTGCCAGCAGGGAGAGCCGGACTGCATCACGAATGTCTTCTCTCTTCTGTTTGGGGACTCTGAAGAAGCCGGGATTGGCACCCAGGAACTCGTGTTCCGCGATCTGCTGGTATGCTTTCAGAAGAGGAGTCGGGATTCGGCGCTGGTCGCGGCGGAGGGTGAAACTCGCGTAATGATCGCGGCGGAAGAGCTGCGAACCGGCAAAATCTGAACTCTGGAAGTCATCCGTTCTGACCCAGCCTATGGAGAGCTCTTCGGCATTATTCTCGATACCGTTGAAAGAGTGCTTTTCAAGGCACTCTCCAATCCATTCAAAAATGTTTCCGTTCGGCAGGTCACCGACAACCTGGAACTGGCAGATGCTGACGGTATTGGACATTATACCCATGGGAAAGGTGCTCCTTTAGCTGTGGTAAGTAGGGGCGCGGGCATGCCCCGCCCTTGGTGCAATTGGTTGGATGTGGCAGAAGCGAAAACCGGAGCCTATGGATACACTTTTTCGTTCAGGAAGACAAGAGGCGAGAACTCAATATCTGATGGTGAAGCTGTCGAACTCTCCGGCGAATGGCTCTTCCTCGACTTCGAGGGCATCGACCCGGCCGGCCGGCGGACCGCTGCGGCACCATTCCAGCAGGGCATCGACAGCTCCCCTTTCCCCTTCGAAGCACCCTTCCACAGCTCCGGTCGGCAGGTTTCTGACCCAGCCGGTCACATTCAACCCGGAAGCGGTCACCTGAGTATAGCGTCGGAAGTTGACCCCCTGGACGATACCAGAGACTGTTACCCGTACCCTGCGATTCATCACTGTTCTCCATTCAGCAGCATTAGAAATTCCTCTTCGCTCAGGATCCTCACACCGAAGCTCCGGGCTTTCTCAAGTTTGCTCCCGGCCTCGGCGCCGGCAACAACGTAATCGGTCTTCTTCGATACCGAGCCCGCAGCATGGCCGCCTTCTGCCTCGACCATCTTCTGGGCGTCACTCCTGCTGAAGCGCTCCAGCGAGCCGGTGAAGACAAAGGTCTTGCCGGTAAAGCGGCCACCGACCCTCTTTTCAGCCACCGATGGCGAGACGCCGGAAGAGAGCAGCCGCTCGATCACCCGGCGGTTTTCCTCTCCGGCAAAGAAGGCGGTGATGCTCCGTGCAACCTGGGGTCCTACTTCGCGTACCGACTGCAGCTCCTCTTCCGTGGCGGACATGAGGTGCTGCAGCGAGCCGAAGGCACCGGCCAGCAGCCTGGCGGTGTGCTCTCCCACATGGCGGATCCCAAGCGCAAAAATGAAAGTGGCCAATTCCCTGCTTTTGCTTGATTTAATCGCGTTCAGCAGGTTCTCAGCAAGTTTGTCGCCCATTCGCTCGAACTGCATCAAGTCGGCGGCCGTCAGTCGGTAAAGGTCGGCTACGTCATGGACTAGACCAAGGCGAAGGAGCTGATCGATGTACTTATCTCCGAGGCCATCGATATCCATGGCGTGGCGGGAGGCGAAGTGGATTATTGATTCGCGAATCTGTGCCGGGCAGGCGAGGCCGAGACATCGAACCGCCACTTCCCCCGGGATCTTCACTGCCGGCGAACCGCATTCGGGGCAGGCGGACGGGACGGGTAAAGGAAGCTCGCTTCCGTCGCGCTTTTCCGTCATTACCCGGACTACCGCCGGGATGACATCACCGGCCCGTTCTATGACTACTGTGTCGCCGATGCGGATATCCTTCCGCTCCATCTCTTCCCAGTTATGCAGGGTTGCCCTGGAGACCATGACACCAGAGACCTCAACCGGCCGCAGGTTAGCAGTGGGGGTTATTACACCGGTGCGGCCGACGGAGGGGATGATATCTTCCACAACGGTAACTGCCTGGCGTGGGGGGAATTTCCAGGCAATGGCCCATTTCGAGGAACGGCTTTTCTCTCCCAGTTCGCGCTGCATGCGGAAGTCATCAACCTTGATTACCATACCGTCGATTTCGTAGGGGAGCGAGTCGCGTTTTGCTGCCATCTCGGCATAGAAGGCCCGGACGCCTTGTAGCCCCGTGATGCGCTGTGTCAGGCTGTTTACCGGTAGTCCCCAGTTACTGGCAGTGTCGAGAAAAGTCGTCTGGGATCCAAAGGCGTGCGCTTCGACTGCTCCCGGGGCATAACAGAAAAAAGAAAGCGGGCGTCGGGCGGTAATTTTAGGGTCAAGCTGGCGCAAAGAGCCTGCGGCGGCGTTGCGCGGGTTGGCGAAGGGGGGTTCCCCGCTCTCCTCCCGCTCGGTGTTCATTTGCCTGAAGGGGAGAAGGGGCAGATACACCTCACCTCTTACTTCGAGCAGACGGGGTGAGAACAGGGTGCTCAGGCGGAGTGGTATCGACTTTATCGTCTTCAGATTGGCAGTGATGTCCTCTCCGGTAACACCATCTCCGCGGGTGGAACCCTGAATGAAAATCCCGTCTTTATAGACAAGCTCAACGGCAAGTCCGTCCATCTTGGGCTCGCATACATAGTCGATTTCAGAGTCGTGCGGGAGAGCGAGCTCTTTTTTCAAACGCTTGTCGAATTCATCGATATCTTCTGTGCCAAAAGCGTTGTCCAGGGATAGCATGGGGACTCTGTGGGTCACCTGGCGGAACTTTTCAAGCGCTTTCCCTCCCACCCTTGCCGTGGGGGTATCTTCCCTGACCAGTTCAGGAAAGCTGCTTTCGAGGTTTATCAGCTCATGGAAAAGCGCATCGTACTCGGCATCGCTGATTTCCGGCGAGTCATTTTCATAGTAAAGACGGTTATGACGTTCTATCTCGGCGCAGAGGAAATCGATGCGATTTCTGGCAACTGTTTTTTCCATCGAAGACTCCGTGAAGATTGATTGGGCGATAATAGCAAAAGCAAAGTAAATTGACCATGCTGATGAGGCGTGTTATAAAAATACTGATTCATTAATGTATGACAGTCAATTATACCCCTCAGGATACTTGGGGGTCAGGCATCTTCTATCGCCGCAATTTATAACCGCCATCCTCTGCATACGTTGGCTGTCCGGCTTACGCATCTGAGAAGCAATTTCTGCATGAAAGCTTCACGCTACCTCGTAGAGAAAAGTTTCTAATTAACAGGCGAGTTCTGTAGTAACCGAAATCATTGCATCGGTGGATATTTGGCACGTATAGCGTTCATTCAAAATCTCTGGTTCGAATACATGGGACCGATGTACCTGTCCGCTTCTCTGAAGCGGTCCGGTCACGACTGTCGCGTTTTCATCGGAGCATCTGCCGACGAATTACTTCCGGCGCTCCGGGAGTATAAACCGGAGATTGTCGCATTTTCCGTCATGACCGGTATGCACCAGTGGTCCCTGGAGACGGCCAGAAGAGTCAAAGAGGTGTTGCCATGTCGCATCGTCTTTGGCGGCCCGCATCCGACCTTCTTTCCGGAAATCATCGAACAGGCAGCCGTCGATATCATCTGCAGAGGTGAAGGAGAAGGGGCACTGACGGAACTGGCAGATGCCCTTTCTGCCGGACAAAGTTACCGTACGATTGCCAATCTGTGGCTTCGCGATGCGGATGGTGGCATTGTCCGGAACGATGTCCGGCCGTTGTGTCAGGATCTGGATACGCTTCCCGAACCTGACCGTGAGTTGTATGCCGCCTATCCGGAACTTTACCACAATCCTGTACAGGTTGTTATTTCCAGTCGAGGCTGCCCCTATGACTGCACATTCTGTTTCAATCACCAGATGGCCGAGCTTTACCGCGGAAAGGGGCAGTATGTAAGGCACCGCTCTCCGGAGGTAGTCGTCGAAGAGATCAAACAGATCCGGAAAACCAAGCAGGTCAGTCGCATCTTCTTTGCCGATGACACCTTTGCCCTGGACAAGCGGTGGCTCAATGATTTTCTCCCCCGCTATGGTGACGAAATCGGCTTGCCGTTCCATTGCCTGGTGCGGATCAACCAGGTTGATGACCGTTTGGCCGGGTTGATGCGGACAAACGGTTGCGAAACGGTTTTTTTCGGCATAGAATCGGGTGATGAACATATCAGGAATGCCGTGCTCAAAAAGGCCATTACAGATGATGAAATCTGTCGGGGTGCTGCAATACTCAAAAAGAACGGCATAACATTCAGGACCTATAACATTGTAGGCTTTCCCGGTGAAACGATCGTGCAGGCGCTGAAAACCGTGCAGTTGAATATAGACATCGGGACCGATTTCCCGTGGTGCTCGATTTTCATGCCATATCCTGGCACGCGTCTGGCTGACTATGCGCGTGATCACGGCTTTCTTGCCGGCGATTTGTCGCCAGACTCCATGGAGGGTTCGTTTCACATCACGTCGGCACTGACAAGTCCCGACCGGCGGCAGTTGGCAAACCTGCACAAGTTCTTTCAGACGGCGGTGCTTATGCCGGCTCTCTTACCGATGATCCGGCTGCTTATCAGGCTGCCCGAAAACTTCTTATTCAGGATATGGTTCGGAATCGTCTATTTTCATCTCTATCAGCGGTCCGAAGGACGCGGTTTCATCAAGACGTTTCGAGCTGCACTGCGAAACGGCCGATTTTTCAAGAAGCGTTGACCTGCCCATGAAAACCAGCACCATGAAAACCATTGATCACTATCTGGGCATCCCTGTCTGCTTGTTCCTCGATATTGTCCAGCGTTTACGGGAGATATTCCCCCGGCAACATGTCAGAGTTTACCGGCGCATCCTGGTCATGAAGTTCTTCGGCATGGGGACCATCCTGCTGGCCTCACCCATGCTTCGTGCCATCAAGGCCCGTCACCCGGACGCCACTATCGGTTTTCTGACCTTCGAGTCAAATCGGGATATAGTGATGCGCCTTGGCCTGGTCGACGAAGTCTACACCCTTCGCACCGGCACTCTGCGGCAGTTTGCCGGAGATCTGCTCCGGTCGATTCGGGTTATCCGCCGGTCACGATATGATGTCACCATAGATATGGAGTTCTTCTCCAAGTTCTCAACCATCATAACCTATCTCTCCGGAAGTCCGGTCCGGATCGGGTATTTCATGCGCCAGCTCTGGCGCGGCGACTTGCTCACAGAGCAGATTTACTACAACCACTTCAAGCATATTACCGAGGTGATCGGCGCATTGGCAGTACCTCTGGATGTCAGAATAACGGATGGCACGATTCAACGTCCGATGATCAGCAGCAGCGATCTGGAAAGAGCTTCGGAACTGCTAACCTCCGAGGGGGTTGACTCGAATGAATTGCTTATTGCTTTCAATGTCAACGTCAGTGACCTGTCCCTGGAGAGACGCTGGCCTAAAGAGCATTTCCAGCAACTTGCAGCAGCTCTCCTGCTTGAGCTTGACGCCCGTTTGCTCTTTGTCGGCGGGGCCGGGGATATATCGTACGTGAATGAAGTAATTGCGCCGTTCGCCGGGAATGACCGGGTGATTGCCTTAGCCGGGAAGACATCTCTCGGAGAGTTGCTCGGAGTCATGACGCACTGCGATCTTTTTATTACCAACGACAGCGGTCCGCTTCATCTGGCCGCGTCCCTCGGACTCCCGACGGTTTCGTTTTTCGGCCCTGAAACACCGGTACTGTACGGGCCCAGGGGAGGGGATACTCTCATTTTTCATGAGGAACTGTACTGCAGCCCATGCCTCAATGTCTTTAACGTCAAGACTGCGCCTTGTGCAGGGCGCAATCTCTGCCTGAGCGCCATAAAGGTAGATACAGTGCTTACGAGCATCCGCAGCCACTTTGCCAGCCTCTGGGAACTGCACGGGACCGTGACACGGCGGGCGGCGGGGAAAGGTAACTGATGCGCAAGGGGATGCGGGAAATACTGGCGGAGAACCTCCGCCAAAGCAACATCAAATGGCTTGTTGGCCAGGGGATCAAATACGTTGCCATACCCCTGAGTAT
>JBGQLM010000025.1:0-33873 GCA_041500085.1 Geobacteraceae bacterium | reverse complement strand
GAAGAAATGCTGATGAAAACCGCTGACATCGAGAAACTTGTCGCCCTGGGGCCGGAAAAAGGTAAATATTTCCTCTTCGATTCGCGTCCGTTGCCCCGCTTCCAGGAAGGCTATATTCCAACTGCTGTAAACCTTCCGTTTCCCGCGTTCGACAAAATGGCTGAGAAACTGCTCCCGAAGAACAAGAACGCACTGGTCATCTTCTACTGTGCAGGGGTTACCTGTAACATGAGCCCCGGCTCGGCCGCCAAGGCACAAAAACTGGGTTACACGAATCTTAGGGTATACAAAGACGGCATGCCGGGTTGGCTTGAAAAGAACTACGGAGTCATCTCGACCCAATTCCTTAAGGACGCCTGGATTGATAAAGATATCCCCCATGTCCTGCTCGATGTTCGTACCGCCAAAGAGTCCGCTACAGGTTTTATAAAGGGAGCAGTAGCTTTTCCTGCCAAACAGGCCGCAAAGTTCGTCAAACAACTTGATGTCAAGAAAAATGCCCCAATCATTGTGTATGACCGGAAGGGTGGCAAGGATGCGACCGCCGTGGCATCAGCTCTTGTCAAGTCCGGATTCAATAAAGTGGTGGTACTGACCGGTGGCTTCGAAGCCTGGCAGGCGGCAAAATATGATGCCGCCAGCGGCAAATTGGCAGCCAAGGCTGCCTACACCCCTAAACTGCGTCCAGGCGAGATCAATCTGGACGAATTTAAAAAGTACGCAGCGGAACTGCCGTCTAACGTCATGATAATCGATGCCCGCACTGCCGCCGAGGGCAGCGCCGGTATACTCAAGACCGCCAGTTTGATCCCGGTCGAAGAGCTCAAGGATCGTCAGGCAGAGATCCCCAAGGACAAGCTGATCGTGTTTTACTGTAATACCGGTGTGATAGCCGAAGTGGCCTATAATGCTTTAAAAGATCTTGGTTACACAAATGTCAAATTTGTAAATGCCAAGGTGGAATTTGAGAAGAACGGCAAGTACAAGATCTCAAAGGATTGATTACTGCGCGGGTCACCTCTGCCATATGGCTGAGATGACCCGCATGCTTTCCTGTGTCAACACAAAAAATCACTTGTTTATCAGTATTATGCAAATATTTATATAGTCGGATATTGCCATTGCCATTTTGCATGGCATGTACATGCCTCAAGACTAAAGGAAATTAAACATGACCGGAAAAATTACAGTAATCATGCTCGGATGCGCCTTGTTGGCAACAGCTGTTCAGGCCAAGGATCATCCCGGAAAAGCACAGATATTGAAAGACGGATACCAAGGGCCGAAAACCTGCGAGTCCTGCCATCCCGGCAAGGCCAGGGAGTTTCTCGGCACGGTGCACTGGAAGCATGCCTCAAAGGTGGACCATGTTGACAATATAAACCCTGATGAAGAGTACGGTATGAAAAACCGGATCTACACGATGTGTAACGGTAACGATATCGTCAACAACCTGAAGGAAGTGCCGCCGAACGCGCTCGGCAAGACCAAGTTTACAGGCTGCAATACCTGCCACCCCGGTGATCATACCAGCGACGTCGGAAGTACCGGTCCCGAAGCGGAGCAGGCCATAGACTGCCTGATCTGCCATTCCACCAAGTATGACTTCAGCAAGAGAAAGGCGGTCAGGGATAAAAACGGCAAGGTTGTGATGACCCAGGATCGCAGCACCGAGGCAGCAGCCAACATCGGCAGGCCGACCATCAAGAATTGCATGGTCTGTCACGAAGCCGCAGGCGGCGGGGCCATGATCAAGCGAGGCTTTTCCATGGCCAAGGATGCCGAGGTTCACGTATCCAAGGGGATAATTTGCGTTGACTGCCACCAGGTGAAAAACCACAAATTCCCCACCGGCCGTGATCCCAACAACTGGGCACACGACGGCATCTACATGACCTGTGTCGGTGAATGCCACAGCGCCAAACCGCATGCTGACGCCGATTACAACAGGCACACCGACAAGATCGCCTGCCAGACCTGCCATATCCCGAAGACCGGGGGGGCATTTTCCAAAGACTTCACCAAATGGGAAAAGCAATCCAATGGGTTTTATGAACCATCAACCTTGAAGCGGGAAGTCAATGAAACAACTCCCGTGTACGCCTGGTATAACCTAACCGTCAGCAATACCCCGCAGTTCATAGGTCCGAAGGGGAGCAGAAGTGACGGGAAAAGCAAGGTTTACCCCTTCAAGATTTTCCAGGGCAAAGCCTATTTCAACAAGAAGGACGGTCAGTTGCTGTCGATGGACTTTGCGCCGCCGATTGCCACCGGCGATACGCTTGCAGGAGTCGCGTCTGCCGCCAAGATACTCGGGATCAAGGATTATGAGCCGGTGCCGGGATGGCAGACGATCTACTTTGGCAGCAATCACCAGGTATCGCCGAAAAACAAGGCGTTAAGCTGTGCCAACTGCCATGCGGTTAATGGTGTGCTCAATTTTAAAGAGCTTGGCTACAGCCCCAGGGAAGTGGAGAAGCTTACCAATCCGGAGCTTTATTTTGCCAAGCTGCTCAAGCTCCAGCAGGAGAACGAATAGTATCTTGGTCCCACGTTGTTACAGCCAAGTCTTACAGGGGGTAAATGGTGTCACCTAAATTCTCACGCAGAACCTTTCTCAAGGCGTCCGGAGCAGTGACCGCCGGCGTTGCGGCTGCTGCAGCCATGCCGGAAAAGTTCCTCTCCTGGGCCGAAGAGGCCGGTCAGAAAGACATGAAGCAGATTCCCACGTTCTGCGAACTCTGCTTCTGGAACTGTGGCTTGATCGCCAAGGTGGAGAATAACAAGGTAGTCAAGGTCGACGGGAATCCCTTAAGCCTGCGCGGCCGCGGCCGTCTCTGCGGCCGCGGCAATGCCGCCCTGGGCGCACTCTATGACCCGGACCGGCTCAAGTCTCCTCTGATCAACACCGGCAAGAGGGGTGAGCCGGTCTGGAAACAGGCCAGCTGGGATGAAGCTCTTTCCTTGATTGCCCTGAAGATGAAAGGCATCAAGGAAAAACACGGCCCCGAATCCATGGCGCTGATCTATCACGGCACCGGCGCTGCCTTCTGGAAACATCTTTTGCACGCCTACGGCAGCACTCTGGCGGCAGCGCCGTCGTTTGCCCAGTGCCGGGGGCCGCGCGACATCGGTTTCGTGCTGACCTTCGGCTCGGATGTCGGGTCGCCGGAGTATTACGACTTCAGCAAGAGCAGGTACATCGTCCTCCTTGGCTCCCATCTGGGTGAAAATGCCCACAACAGCCAGGTGCAGGACATAGTCAAAGGTTATTCCGGCGGGGCCAAGCTGACAGTCGTCGATCCCCGTCTCTCCAACATCGCCTCCAAAGCCGACCGCTGGCTGCCGATCAAGCCGGCCACCGACCTGGCGCTGCTGCTGGCCTGGATTCGCATTGTCATTGAGGAAGAACTGTACGACAAGGAATATGTGGAGAAATACGCTACCGGCTTGGCTGAGCTCCGATCGGCAGTTCAGCAGTACACTCCGGAATGGGCAGAGGCCGAAACCTCCATTGCCAGCGATGTGATCGTCAAGGTTGCTCGGGAGCTGGGGGAATTTGCCCCGAACGTCTGCATCGGCGCCGGACGCTACTCAACCTGGTATGGTGACGATACCCAGCGCAGCCGGGCGATTGCCATCCTCAATGCCCTGCTGGGCACGTGGGGTCGAGAAGGGGGCTATTTCTTCCCCACGGGAGCAACAGTGCCGGAATACCCGGGACTGCCCGCTTATCCGGAACATGTTGAGGTGGCAAAGCTAGATGAGGCTTACCCTTTTGCCCTGCTGCAGACCACCACCTCCATCAAGCAGGCCACCATCAGCGGCCAGCCAAGGCCCGTCAAGGCCTGGTTCGTGTACGGCTCGAACCTGATGAAGACCATGCCGGACAAGCAGGAAACCATCAAAGCCATACAGAACCTGGACCTGATGGTGGCGATCGACACCATGCCGATGGACATCATCAACTATGCCGATGTCGTGCTGCCGGAATGCACCTACCTGGAGCGTTACGACAACATCAACGTGGGCAAGTTCAAGGGCGAGGCAGAAATCGCCCTGCGGCAGCCGACCATCGAACCGCTGTGGGAATCAAAACCGTCCTGGTGGATTACCAAGGAGCTCGGCAACAAGCTGGGATTGACGGAGTACTTCCCCTGGAAAGATGGCGAAGAGTACGTGGCCAGGCGTTGCGAGGCGGGCGAAATCGACTTTGCCCAACTGAAGCGGGATGGCGTCATTATCAAGAAAGGGGGGGCTCCCTATATCACCGCCGAAAATCAACCCGAGTTCGCCACGCCTTCCGGCAAGATAGAGCTCTATTCAAAGCAGTTGGCTGAAAAAGGTTTTGATCCGGTGCCAAAGTATACCAGGCATCCGACTCCACCGGCCGGTCATTTCCGGCTGCTGTTCGGACGGGCGCCGCTGCACACCTTCTCCCGCACCAGCAACAACTTCATGCTGACCGACCTGCAGAAGGAGAACTGCCTTTGGGTCAACGCAAAAAAAGGAAAAGAGCTGGGGTTGAAAAACGGTGAATATGTCTCCCTGGTCAATCAGGCTGGTGTCATCGCCAGCGGACGGATCAAGGTAAAGTTGACCGAGCGGCTGCGTGATGATGCCATCTACATGAACCACGGCTTCGGCGTCCATGCCAAAGGGATGAGCCGTGCCAATGGCCAGGGGATTGCCGATGATGACCTGATTACAAAGCCGGCCATTGATCCGCTTATGGGTGGCACCGCCATGCGCGGGAATTTTGTCAAGATCGTGAAGGGGGCCTAGCCATGCAACTATTCGGAGTTCTCATTCCTGAGAAGGAACAGCTTATAGCCACGGCGACCGATGTGGTCAAGGGAAGAGCCGGCCTGTCACTTTACGCATCACTGTTCGGCCTGGCGATCGGATTGTACGCCATCGCTGCCATCTTCATCCTGGGGCACGGCCACACCACCAATACCTCCAATCTGGTTCCCTGGGGGTTGCAGATATCCACCTATGTCTATTTTGCCCTGCTCAGCACCGGCTGCACCTTTGTCAATTTCTTCGGCCACGTTTTCTTTGAGAAACAGTACAAACCGTTTGCATCAAGGATCATATTTGTAGGCATTGTTACCGCAGTGGCGGCATTCTTCTCCCTGGCGACCGAGATGGGGCACGTCGAGCGGATGTACTACTATCTGCTGTCTCCAAACCCGAAATCGCCCATGTTCTGGATGGCCATCTGGTACACCACCTACCTGATCGTCATCATTTGGGAATACATTAACATTCAGACGAACAGGCATTCCAAAAGGGTCATGTGGGGCGCATTTTTTGTCGCCGTATTTACCCACAGCACGCTGGGCAGCCTGCTTGGCTCGGTCAGTTCACGGGTCTACTACTACAGCGCCCTGATGCCGATCTACTTCCTGTTTATCGCCTTCCTGACCGGCTGTTCCCTTACGACCATTATTGCCGCTATGACGGTCAAACAGAAAAAACTGGATGAGAGCTACCATCTTCATCCGTTTGTCACCTTGCTCAAGATCGGCCTGGGACTGGCGCTACTGATCACTTTCTGGCGCACCATGATCGGTCTTTCCGCGCACCTGGAAGGTTCCGAGGTGTTCTCGCTGACTCTGATCAATAACGTGCTGTTCGGGATTGTGGTCGTCATCATCATCCCCTACATCCTGCTCAAAATTGGGAAAAGCGCCAACTGGCTGATCTTTGTCGGCCTGTTTATCATGATTACCCAGCTGAAAGCCCGTAACGATCTGGTGATCGGCGCTTTCAAGGTCCCGCTGTTCCGGGTCTACGATATGCCGGAGGTAGTTCACTACTCACCTTCTATTTACGAATACCTCATTGTGGTGGCGTCGGCCTCGCTCGTGACGGTGTTGTACACTGTTTTCGAACGCTCAGGCATTTTTGAGGACCGTTACATCAAGGAGGATCAGTGACCATGGAACAGTTTGACGGTAAAGATATCCTTGATATCATGCACGAGGATCTGCAGCGTGCCCTGAAAAAGCCGCGCAAGGAGCGGCGCTGGGCCATGGCGATCGATACCAGGAAGTGTATCGGCTGCCATGCCTGTACCACCGGCTGCATGTCCGAGAACCTGACCCCTCCTGAAATCCACTACCGGCCGGTCAAGGAGGAAGAGCTCGGCGAATATCCCAATACCGGGCTCAAATTCCTGCCGCGCCCCTGCATGCAGTGCGACGCCCCCACCTGTACCCCGGTCTGCCCGGTTTCCGCCACTTACAAGCGCGACGACGGCCTGGTAATGATCGATTACGAAAGGTGCATAGGTTGTCGTTACTGCATTGTAGCCTGCGCTTACGGCGCCCGCTCGGCCGATGTGGGGCACTACTTCAGCGGAGATTTCCATACCAGTACCTATGAAGTGGAAAATTCCGGCGAGTACGGCAAGACCTTCCGGCGCAAGAGCCACTGGCATTCACCCATCGGCAACGCCCGCAAATGCCATTTCTGCATTCACCGGGTGGAAAAAGGGGAGCTGACCCGGTGCACCACCACCTGTCTGGGGCATGCCACCTACTTCGGCGATATCAACGACCCGCAGGCGCTTATCACCAGGCTCGTTTCCAGGCCGAATGTGTTCAAATACAAAGAGGAGCTGGGCACCAAGCCGATGGTGTTCTATCTCAGCTGACAAATGATGAAGCTTGCTTCATGCCGACAAATCGGCTCTAATACCCCAAACAGGAGGATAGTATGAAACGAATCGCCGCACTGATGATTGCCGCACTGCTCACCTTTAGCTTCTCAATGGTTGCCGCGGCTGCAGAGAAGAAACCTGTAATGAAAGGCGCGTCTTCAGCCAAAAAGGCTGTCAAGAAGGATGCAAAAAAGGGTGAGAAACCGAAAGACGCTGCAGCCAAACCGGCCAAGAAAGGGAAGAAGGAAGTTTCCGGTTGCTAGAGCGCTATTGGCATGAGCATGGATTGGACTAATCAGCAACTCAGCTCCGCGTATATATTCAACAGGGTTTGCCGTTCGGCGGCCCTGTTTTTTTTACTCGGCTCGGCACTGGCCGGCTGCAAATTATCCGGAGCAGAGGAAGCCTGCCTGTCCTGCCACGGCAGCCTGGAGCATGCCTCCAAAAGCCATGCCGGTTGCGTGAGCTGCCATGGCGGCAACCCGAAGGCGTCTGACAAAGAGGCGGCCCATGCCGGGATGCGGGGGGGAGCCAACCCTTCAGCGCCCGACAGCTGGACCGAGAGCTGCGGCCGTTGTCACCGTTACCAGCTGGAGAGAGTCAAGGCCAATATCATGTTCACCAACGCCGGCATGATCCGCAATATCCAGCTTTCCTGGGAGGGAGAAGACGGTCGCGCCTATACGGCCGGCGGCGGCAAGGGGTTCACCCCTTCGGGCGGGCCGCTGGAGACAGCGGCCGTAGTGGAACTGGACAATCTCGGCGGCGAACTGTACCGTAAATTCTGCTCCCGCTGCCATATCGGCGCAGGCAACAACGATTCCTACGCCGCTGCCCATGGTGCCGGCTGTGCCGCCTGCCATTTTCCCTGGAACGACACCGCAACATACACCGGCAATGACCAATCCCTGTATGGCAAGGCCGGCCATTCGGCAAGCCATGCCATGAACAGCCTTCCCGACACCCGGGTCTGTTCCCGCTGTCACAACCGCAGCGGCCGCATCGCCTACTCCTACCAGGGGCTTTACGACGGCAACAACGGACTGGTGCCGACCAGGGGAGGCGAGCCCGGACCGGAAATGGGGAGCGGCGCCCGCAACCTTGTGCACATCGAACCTGACGTCCATTTTGCAGCCGGCATGGAGTGTATCGACTGCCACACCTCGCGGGACGTCATGGGGGACGGTTTCACCTATGGCAACATGTACCGGCAGACCGAGGTTGCCTGCGAGGACTGTCATGGCAGCGCCACGCAGCTGCCGCGCTACCGGGAGATCAAGCGCGAAAATGACGAGGCCCTGCGGGAGTCGCGCTCCTACAAACAGCCGGCTTTATCCGGAATGCGGATGATCCAGACCTCCAGAGGCCGCAGCTATGCCAACGTCTTTTACCGGGACAATGCGGTCTGGCTGCAGGGCAAGCGGAGCGGCAAGCTGCACCGGAGCAAGGTCATCACCGGCACTCCGGAACATACCATTGCCGGGCATGGACGACTGGAGTGTCACAGCTGCCATTCGCATACCTCGGTACAGTGCTACGGTTGCCATACCCGCTACGACAAGGCTAAGACCGGGATGGACTTCATCAAAGGCGAAGAGACTCCGGGGGCGTTCAGCGAGACCGAGGACTACCGGATGCTCTACCCTTTCCCACTGGCCATCAACCAGCGCGGTCGCATCTCGCCGGTTACTCCCGGCTGCCAGACCTTCGTGACCGTGGCGGAGGAGGACGGCAGGCTCTCGAAAGCGGAATATGTGACAAAGTTCAAAGGTTCGCGGCAGCTGCGCTTTGCGCCGTTCTACTCCCACAACACCACCAAGACGGCTATCGGCTGCGCCGAGTGTCACGGCAACCCGCGCTTCCTGGGATTCGGGCAGGGGATTGTCGAGGGGGCAAGCTTCAAGGGGACTCTGCTCTGCGAGCATTCCGACAACAAACCGCTGGACGGCTTCCTGACCATGGAGCAGGGGAAGATCAGGGACTATGCAGCCATCACCAGGGAAAACGCCCGGCCTCTGAACGGGACGGAAGTGAAGCGAACCCTGGCGGTTAATCTCTGTCTCCCCTGTCATGACAAGCCGAAAGACGCAATCTACCGGAAAGGACTCGATTATCGTGCGCTGGATGACCGCCTTCATCGCCGCCTGCTGTCTGGCCATTAGCATCCAGGCAACAGGTGAGTCTGCCCATGACCGGAAGGAACCCTGGAACCGGAGTCCGCGGCCTCCCCATGCCGGGCTGACCTGCCCGGCCTGCCATCTGGGGGGTGGCCTGCAGAGCGATCCGGCCGCTGCCGGGAGCCGGGCTGCCGGCTGCGTAGGCTGTCATCCGGGGCGTGAACGGATCTTCGACCATGCCATGGCAACCCGCAGCAGCGAGCAGCAGTTCGTCAAACGCACCTACGGCCGGCAGGACAGCGGCTTTTTCGCCAGGAACTGCAACTCCTGCCATGTCACCGGCTGCCTGGACTGCCACGGCAAACCCCACGCCATGACCAGGCCCTCCGTCGCCGTCTGCCAGTCGTGCCACCTGGGCTACTACACCGGCTGGGACTATTCCGGTCGCGCCCCGCGGGAGGATAACATGCGTTATCAGCGGGGCATTGCTGTAAACGGCAAGACTTTCCTCAAGATGCTGCCGGACGTGCACTACCGGGCCGGGATGACCTGCGGAGCCTGCCACACCATGGCCAGCCTGGCAAGAGGACAGAAGAGCGCCAAGGACTGCCTTGCCTGCCACACTCCGAGCATGGTACCAATAGAGCACCGCATCCGTGCCCACATGGAGCGCCTGGAGTGCTACGCCTGCCATTCTGCCTGGGCTCCCCAGGAGTACGGCACCTTTTTCCTACGTTTCCGCGACCAGCGGTTGAAAGAGGAGTTTGACCTCAAGCCCGGGCCGAGCGCCGACTACCTGCGCAGCGCCTACCTGAAGAGCCAGGACGCCCCACCGCTGGGGCTCAATGCCCGGGGCCTGGTCAGCCCGATTCGTCCAATGTTCATCGCCTACTACACCGACATCCTGTCGGCCCGCAGCAACGGCCCGGAAAACGTCCTGCTAGGGGCCGAATGGCGGGCCTGTTTCCCCCATACCATCCAGCGGGGGAGCGTTACCTGCGAAGGGTGTCACGAAGCGCCGCGCCGCTTTCTCCTTGAGCAGGCGCAGCAGCGAATCTATCAGCTAAGACGGGACGGCATGGGACTCGATTCTTTCTGGTCACAGACAGGACAAACCGTGGTAAACGGGAGTTTCATGCCGGCCGGCCGTTACCAGCGCCTGGCCGTCAAGAGCCCGGCCTACAAGAAAGCGTACATAAAAAAATGGCAAACACTCCTCAATCGCGTCGAAACTTCCTCGCGTCCTTAGCCCTGGCGTTTGCCTCGGCAGGAATGCTGTGGCGCTACCTGACTCCCGACATTGCCAGGCGGCGCACCGTGGCAGTGGGTGTCCGCCGGTCCGACCTCCCGGCTGAGGGGGCGCTGGTCTATCGTGAGGAGCGGGTGGCACTGCTTAGCGAAGGAGAAGCGGTCTATGCCCTGTCGCTGGTCTGTACCCACCTGGGCTGCAGTGTCACCGTTACCGCTGACGGGCTCGTCTGCCCCTGCCATGGCAGCCGTTTCGACCGTGCAGGCCTGGTGCTGCACGGACCGGCGGACCGGCCGTTGTCCCGGCTGGAGTGCGAAGAGCACAACGGCTTTATCGAGGTATACAGAGCATGATCACTGACTTCCTCAAACACCTCTTTCCCCGCGTGGTTCTGGAGAAGAACCTGCGGCTCAGCTACACCTTCTGTCTGGGTGGGCTGGCCTTTACCGCCTTTCTCCTCATGGCGGTCAGCGGTATGCTGCTCCTGGTCTACTACCAGCCGACGCCGGAGCGGGCCTTTTCGTCCATTCTTTTTCTGGAGTCTTCCGTCTGGGGGGGGAAATACCTGCGCAGCCTGCACCGGCTCACTTCCCATAGCCTGCTGGTACTGGTTTTCCTCCACACCCTGCGGGTGATCCTGACAGGCGCCTACCACCGGCCGCGCCAGCTGAACTGGATCATCGGCATGCTCCTGCTCTGCCTGGCAATCTTCGAGGCCTACAGCGGCTACCTGCTCCCCATGGACCAGTTGGCCTACTGGGCAACCCAGACCGGCATGGAACTGCTGCTGACAGTACCAGGTGGCGGGCTGCTGCGGAGCCTGCTGGTGCCGGACGGGGTGGGACAGCCGCTGTCGCTGCTCCGCTTCTATGTCCTGCACATCGTGGTAGTGCCGCTGGGAGTGCTGCTGCTTTCCCTGCTCCACTTTTACCGGGTGAGGAAAAACAAGGGGGTGCTGCCCTACCTATGAAAGATGTTTTTGTCAAAAGTTCACCCCGCTTCTTCCGCCTGCTCGTCCGCTCCGCGCTGCTCTTCACGGCTCTGCTGCTGGTAGCGGCGGCACTCTGCCCGGCCCCGCTCCAGGAGGCGGCCAGCCCGGCACTGACTCCCAACCCGGTAAAGTCGGCCTGGTTCCTCCTCTGGATTCAGGAGCTGGTCAGCTGGTCCCGCCTGATGATCTGGCCGGTCATCGTGTCAGGCACACTCTTCTTCTTTCTCCCCTGGCTGCCCGGGCAGATGCGGACGCACCAGGCATCCTGGTTCGCCCCCGGCCAGCGCCGGATCGCCCTCCTCACCCTGCTGGTCTGGTCCGGCATCGTCATCCTGACCCTGATCGCCATGTTCCTGCGGGGGGCCAATTGGGCACTCATCTTCTGAAACTGCTGTCCATAGTCCTGCTGACTCTCGCAGTCATTACACCGGCTGCCGGCCGGCAACTCTGTCTCAACTGCCATCCGGCCCACTTTGTTGGACGGGGAGTCTGCACCTCCTGCCACCGTGGCAACCCTTCTTCGGACCGCAAGAACATTGCCCATGCCCGGATTATCGCCGGACGGTATGCCGGCTTTACCCTGGGGGAGACAGCCGAAGTGCGCGCCGGAATGCGGCTGATCGGGCAGTATGCCTGCCGCCGCTGCCATGTCGTTGCCGGCCGGGGAAACCGGCTTGCGGCCAATCTCGACCTTGCCGCTTCCCGAAAAGCGCCGCCGGAACTGGCAAAAGCCATACTGCAGCCGGTACAGGGTATGCCGGACTTCCGGCTGAACGAACAGGGGCAGACGGCCATTATCAACGCCCTTCAGTCGGCAGCGCTGATGCACAAGCCGGAAAACACCACGCAGCCCCAGACTGTGCACTTCAGCACCTCAGCCGGTGCGGGCCGGGATCTTTTCAGCAGGAAGTGCGGCCAATGTCACCGGATTCTCAGCCTGCGCTACGGAGCCCTCGGCCGGGGCGACATCGGCCCCAACCTGTCCGGGCTGTTGTCGCCCTTCTATCCGCAAAGTTACCGCACTGCCGAGCGCTGGACAGAGGCCAGGCTGGCCGGTTGGCTGAAGAATCCGCGCAGAACCAGACCATGGGCCCTGATGCAGCCTGTCGACCTCAGCAGAGCCGAGTCAGCTGAGCTTGTGTCGATCATGCTTCATGCTGATAGAGCATCTTTGTAGCCCTGGCTGAAGGAGAGCCACGAAAGAGGATGCCGTGCAGGGTGGAGTGTGCCATATGGGAGCAAGAGGAGATAAGCGGGAGTAGAACTGGGCAGGGCTTTTTTTATTCAATCCCCCGTCTCTCAATGATCGTACATCGAACGAGTGGACAGGTTAGTGCGATTATCAGATCCTTGCATGTGATCGAGCAAGTTTCGTTATTATTGCTCTCTGCTCTTCCGCACATCTGGGACAGATGCCATGACTGAACTCGGCTTCGGAATGATCGGTAATGTACTGCTCCAGCTGATTCCAGCTGTTATGATCATCCCTTATTTTTTTGCAGTACATGCAGATCGGAATAATCCCCTCCAACAGTTTAACCTGAGCCAAAGTATCCTCAAGTTTCTGGAGGTGCGCGGAAAGCGCATTTTGCAGACCATTTATGCGGGACCCGACTGCAATCCTCGCCCGAAGTTCTGCAATATCGAAAGGTTTGCCGACAAAATCGTCGGCCCCTCTGTCCAGGGCAGATACCGCAGAATCCTTGTCACTGCGACTGGTAATAATGATGGCATAATACAGTTGAGCGGGCTCCCGTTCCCGCAATCGCTGCACAATCTCAGGCCCCTCGATCCCCGGCATGATCCAGTCCAGAATGAGAATATGCGGATGATCCGGTTCGCCCAGAATCCGCCATGCTTCATCACCGTCACAGGCCGCAGTGACGGTGTAACCCCACCGGGACAGCAGGGCTTGGAGTATCAAACGGGAGGGGGCATCATCTTCAGCAATCAGGACGTTCATCATTTATCCTCGCCCGGCAAATGGCCAATCTGATTCGCTTATCAGAAGCAGACTTGTCATGATTCCGCCATGACCACGCGATTCCGGCCTTCATACTTGGCGCAATAGAGCGCATCGTCCGTCCGGCAGATTAGAGCCTCACCTTGCTCACCCTCCTTCAACCGGGCCACACCGATACTTATGGTCACAACAAGCGGACAGAGCCAGGTTGAGTTGGTTTCAAAGGCCTCCTGTAGGCGTTCGGCCAATGCATAAGCTGCTTCTCCGGTTGTATGCGGCAGCAGAATGATGAACTCATCGCCTCCCCATCGTACGGCAAAATCTTCGGCTCTGACCATATCCCGCACCAGGGCTGCAAACTCTTTCAACAGTTGGTCCCCCACGCTGTGGCCAAAGGTGTCGTTGACGGCTTTGAAATTATCAAGGTCAATGCTGATCAGGGATAGTGGTTCATCGTGGCGACGGGCAGCACTCAACGCAAGAGCAAAAAATTCCTTGAACGACCGCCGGTTGTGGAGTCCGGTCAATTCATCGATACTGGCCAACCTGGTGATAGTTTCGGTGGCTGCCTCCAGCTTGTGCAACTTGTCCGCCAGTGCCTGATGCAGGCAGGTCACACGGCCACCGACTGCTATTCTTGCCCGCAGTTCGTTAACTTTAAACGGTTTGACGATAAAATCGTCGGCCCCCATGTCAAGTGCCTTGGCCGCGGCATTCTCACTATTGTCTGAGGTCATGATTATTATGTAATGTGGGCTGCCATCTTCTTTATCCCGCAGTCGCTGTACAATCTCAGGCCCCTCAATTCCTGGCATGATCCAGTCAAGAATGACAATACGCGGATGGGCAGGTTCAAGCAGAATCCTCCAGGCTTCGGAACCATCACAGGCTGTGGTAACGGCATACCCCCATTTGGCAAGCAGCGATTGGAGCATAAGACGTGACGGCGCATCATCTTCGGCGATCAGAACATTCATTGCTGCCCCTTTCCCTGAGGAGCGATGAGTTGCTCGTTCAATGCAGCTAAGGCTTCATCCAGTCTCAGTTCCAGCGCTGGTAACAACTTCCCCGTTTTTTGCAATTCCCCTGAACCGGCAGAAATTTCGATCAAACGGGCGGTTTCAGACAACAACGGGAGTGCGAGATTAGCTGCTGCACCCTTAAGTTTATGTGCCGACCTGCGGAGACTCTCTGCGTCTTCCGCTGTCATTGCCGTGCGGATTGACTCTATATATCCAGAGGCACAGTTACTGAATACGATAGCTACATCGCTGGCCAAATCAAGATCATCCAGATTGCTATTCACAAACTCGACCATATTGAAAATGTCATCGGGAGCGAAAGTAGTGACTCTCGACTCCACACTTCCGGATTCCGATCTCTGCGCAGAGTCCAGAGTCAACCACTTTCCCATCACCTCAAGCAACTCCGCGATCTCAAACGGCTTGCTCAGATAGTCATCCATACCGGCAGCAAAGCATCTGTCGCGATCTTCTTTAAAGGCATTGGCAGTCAAGGCAATTACAGGAATAGTATGATTTCTTACTGGTGAACCCGGGTCCCGAATGATTGAAGTAGTTTCATACCCATTCATCACCGGCATCATACAATCCATCAGAATCAGGGCGTAGTCGTTTTTCTCCAGCAAACATAATGCATCCAGGCCATTATCAGCCACATCCACCAGGTAGCCCATCTTTTCAAGGATCGACTTTGTCACCAGTTGATTGGTCGGTTCATCCTCAGCAAGAAGAAGTCTGGTGCTGTTTCCAACCGGAACTATCGGCAGGGACGTTCCGATGTTGGATCCCCCTGCCTCGGACTGCTTCTCCAGAACTACGGTAAACCAGAAGGACGAACCTTTCCCCTCCGCACTCTCCACGCCAACTTTGCCTCCCATCATCATGACAAGCTGCCGCGAAATGCTCAACCCCAATCCGGTACCGCCGTATTTGCGGGTTGTCGAACCGTCCGCCTGGGTGAACGGCTCAAATATCATTTCCATCTTGTCGCCCGCAATGCCGATGCCGGTGTCGCGGACCATAAACCGTACAGTTGCTTGAAGATCATCCTCTGAAACTTTACTGATATGCAGTGAGACAGAACCTTTTTCGGTAAATTTGACGGCATTACTGACCAGGTTGGTTATGATCTGGCGCAGACGCCTGGCATCACCTTTCAAAAGCAAAGGGACATCAGCATCGATTAAAGCGCCGAGCTCCACCCCTTTTTCCCTGGCCCGGAGGGAAAACAGATTGATGGTTTCGGCAATCTCTGCCTGCAGGTCAAAGTTTGCTGCTTCAAGCTCGATCTTATGCGCTTCGATTTTGGAGAGATCGAGGATCTCGCTGATCAATTCTGCCAGATTTCTTCCTGACTTCTTCATACAGTCGACATAGTTACGCTGCTCCTCTGTCAATTGCGTGAGCAGCAGCAGCTCTGTCAACCCTATGACACCGTTCAACGGGGTGCGGATCTCGTGGCTCATGTTGGCCAGGAACGTGCCCTTGGCTATCGTGGCCTCTTCCGCTTGGGCTTTTGCTTCATGCAGGATTTTCTGGACGGCTTCGTCTTCTTTAATCTTTTCGCGGAGTATTTTTTCAGTCATTTGTAACTCATTATTCTGTTCAATGAGTTTTTCAGCGCTTTCCAGCAGCGCCGCTTCCATTTTTTTGCGCTCGGTTATATCCAGGCAGTAGCCGATATAACCGATAAAATTACCATTCGAATCGTAACGATGGCAGCCATTATCCTGAATCCAGCGATATTCTCCATCATAGCGACGCAGACGGTAGTCCATGCTGAACGGTTCACGCTTGTCAAACGCTCCATTGTATACATCAAGGCATCGTTGCAAATCATCCGGATGGACACCATCTGCCCACCCGTTTCCCAGCTCCTGTTTAATAGTTCGTCCGGTAAAATCGAGCCAGACCTTATTGAAATAGTTGCAGAGCTTGTCGGTACCTGCCGTCCAGATAAGTGCCTGCCCGGAATCTGCCAGAGTACGGTAATTCAACTCACTCTCTCTCAACGACTCGTTTGCCTGGTTCAACCTGGCTGTCCGTTCTTCTACCCGCTGCTCCAGTAATTCGTTAACCTGGCGGATTTCAAAAAACTGCTTTGTCAGCGAATCCGCCATCGCTCCGAAATTGTTGATCAGCTGATTTACCTCTAATATGCCGCTTTCGGGCCAGGCGATTTCTTTGCTTCCCCTCGACAGTCTGGACGGAAGGTCACGGGTTATCAGATTCAGCTGTTCGAGTGTGGCACTTGACTTGCGGCTCAAAAACTCCGCCATGACCAGAGCACCCAGCAGAATCAGGAACAGCAGAATCAGCTTGTCGGTATAGTTGTTGATGAATGTTATCTGAAAGGGCGCAACCGGCTGCTCCAGAATCAGTTTCCATTCTGCGATGTTGCCGATAGCAGTCTCTGTGACATAGGATGATTGCTTCCAGCGATCCGAAACAAGGGTGTTGGAGGGCAAAGCCGGCACCCACTGACTGATCCCGTGATCGAGACTATTGAGCATTCCGCTACTGCGCGCAAAAGGGGTCGTGGCTTTTTGACCGGTGCGGTTGCTCATGATGACGTTGCCGTTATTGTCAGTCAGGGTGAAGAGTGTGGAATTTAGTCCCAAACTCTTCTCCAGGTACTCCTGAATCTGACCTAGTTTAATTATTCCGGCAACATAACCTCTGAATTCTCCACGAACAAGAACCGGGACAAGCAAAGCCACTACTGGCCCGGCGCCCGTCCTGCCCTTGACAACTTCCGTGAACATCGGCTTGAATCTCTGTTTGGATCTCGGCTCATAAGGGTGATCAGCCAGGGGCCTGCCGATATAGCTCTGTCCCGGTTCGTTGCGTAGCGGATAGTGGGCGATTATTCTGGCATCTCTATCCAGCAGTCCGATCCGCTCGAAATTCAGATCCGATTTCTTCGCCTGTTCCAGAAAGGGCTGCATCTGCTGCGGTGATCTTGATGCAGCCATCTCAGCCAGATTCAGGATGGCTGTTTTTCTGTTCTCCACCCAGGTTTCCAGACGTTGATTCACACGCTCACTGTCCTTAACAAGTGTGGTGCGAATATTGAGATCGGCTTCAGCAAAGTCGGTCTTGCCGTCAACTGCAAGTATAGTCAGCGCCGGACAGAGCGCGAATAAGGCCAGGAGGTTGTAGATAATCTCTCGATACGATATCAGCAATGAGCTCGAACGAAGTGAAAAAGTGGTGAATAACAGCCGGGCGACCAGGGCATTGGCAATACCGTTCATCGCCTGCTTGATCATAAAAATTGAGGTATAGCCGAGAGGAACTTTCATGGCAACCTGGTAGAAAAGAAAGACCAGCGGCATGCCGATAATGAGCCAGTAGAGCGTGTCGGCCAGTACCATCCCGAGCTTGCGGCGACTCATCAGCCAGCCGACGATCGCCACCTCTAAGGTCATGATGATGATGGCATAGGGATGGTTCCAGAGGGTATAGGTATAGCCGGAGATGATAGCAGCGGCAGTTATCCCGAAGCCAAGGCCGAATAGCTGCAGTGCCAGCATAGCGAAGATGCTGCCAAAAAGAATATCGATATCGAGAAAGATCGGGAAATGGAAATAGTTTCCCGCCAGACCGGCAACGATCAGCAGAAAATAAAGGGAGATGCGGTATTTATCTGTAAAGGCAGAGTATGTTGGTGGAGAAGAGGCCATGTCTGCTCCGGAATATAAATACACTTACATGTCATTTGTAAATATATTCTAATTATTCCGGTTTGCAACTACACTGCAGAGAAAAAGGTCAGTGCAACAGTCTCATTCACAGCCCCCCGTACAGGAACATGACAGTCCACGGGCTTTCTGAAAAGCCTCTCTCCCTTCACGAATGGAAAGGATGGCAATAAGGACGGAACCGGCAGCATCGAGATAGCCGATACCGGTCAAGGCATAACCGGCACTTGACGCTAGCAGGATCACCGAGAGCTGCATGCAGGTCCGGGTGCAGGCAGCATCGGCAAGGATGGCTGGGGAGTTCAAATCCTTTCCAACCTTCACCTTGTAATGGGTCAGTGCCCACATGGTGACAATGGAGATTACTGAGACAACTATCCCCCATCGGGTGGTAACCGGGTGATGTCCCCGGAGAATAGAGATGAGAGCCGTTGCTGCCAGTCCGGCAGCAAGGAGATAGAATGCGCTTCCGGTTATCCGCAGCGCGCGCTGCTCGAACGGGTCGGGATCCGGACTGTCGCCACGGCCAAGCCTGCGGACCATGTGCCAGATACCGATACCCGAGATTACCTCCACAAAGGAGTCAAGCCCGAAGCCGAACAGGGCGATGGTTTCATCCGCTGCACCGAGCCAAACCGAGACCACCCCTTCGGCAATATTGTAGTAAATGGTCACCAATGCAAGAAGTGACGCAGTGCGGTAGAGCTGTTGCAGGCGAAGCATTTTATCGCAGAACATGATAGTACTCCATTTGCGGATTAACCTTGAAAATGCATTTGAACCGCTAAGCAATCAAAGTTGCGTTCAGGCGAGAAGCAAAAAAATTACGGAATGAGCAGTTGTCTCTGTCTTTTCTATCATTAAGAGGCCATTGCGGTCGGGAATAATTTCCCGTTTGTCACACATCTTCCAGCAGCGATCGCAACGTCCGCGTATGGCATGTGGGCGGTTATAACGAACTCCGGAGGGTCCATTATCGCCTTTTTGACAGCACAAAGCTCTGCCGTCTTGATGATCGCATTACTGTACTTCTCCGGGAAACCGGGTGGAAGATTTATCTCGATGACAACCCTGGCAAGCCTGTTTTTCCCGTCTTCAGTTGTAACAAACTCCATCTTCTGGTTAAGCGACATCCCTTCCGTAGCAATGTCCCGCGCCTGACAGAAACTGAGGACGTAAATCCCCGCGCAAGTGCCGAGAGACGCAAGAAAATAACTGAAAGGGCTCGGCGCACCCCCTTCACCGCCATCTTCCAACGGCTGGTCTGTTGGAATGATTATCCCGCTCATTTCGGCATTGACCTTCTTTCCACCAGGGAAGGTAATCTTCATGTCCATGGAATCTCTCCTTTCAGTCTCATTGTCCGATTGTATCCTCAGGTGGATATTGTTCTCACTGCTCCAAAACCCCTCCGGCCCGCCGCCAGCCGGCCATGTGCCCTGAGAGAAGCGTCACATTCCGGTAACCAAGGGCACCCAGCAATCCCTTGGCGAGCTGGGCGCGCGGACCAAGCTCACAAGTCACTACCAGTTCGGCATTCCTGTCGTCAGGGATGCGTGCCAGCCTGAGCAATATTTTCCAGGTCGGAGCGTGAATCGAACCCGGAATGTGCCCATTCCGGAACTCAATGCCGCTTCGGACATCCAGAATTGTGGGTGGCTGTTTTGATTTTATTCGCTTTAATAGTTCCTGTGGCTGCATAGCATCTCCTTCAGTCCGCTGCGACTCCTTCTCACGTGTCAACTACCTTCTGACTCCCGCTTCTTTCGCAGGCAATTTATGATTTTATTCACTTCGTCTGTATCATCAGGGTCAAGATCGGGCGGTATTTTATCTCCACCGAACTCTTTATAAATCCTGAATCTGTTGCAGACTTCGTAGTCACCGAAACAGAGCATATTTTTTATGTACTCCGCAGCCTTGGGCAGGTATTTCATGTTGTCTTTAAAAAACTGGCAACAATCAAAAAGTTCACAAGCCATTTTCACTCCTCTCTATTTCCATTCAGTCGTCAAGTCTTATTGGTTCAGGTTTGCGAGCAAATGGCTGAACAAGTAAACGGGAAAGCGTGAGCATCGCCGGATTTCGGAACGCCTTGAGGCCGATACTCATAGCTATATGCCCTTGTTCGGGTTGGGCGCGGTATGTGCCGCACAGACGATCCCACCAGGGCAGATTGAAGCCAAAGTTGCTGTTCGTCTCATGAGGGATTACCGAGTGGTGGACCCGATGCATGTCAGGTGTCACCAAGACCAGCCGCAGCCACCGATCCAGTATTTCAGGAATCATGATGTTGCCATGGTTGAACTGGGATGTCGCATTCAGTACCATTTCGAAGATGATGACTGCCAAGGCCGATGGCCCGATCAGGGCCACTGACGCCAATTTGATTATTATGGATATCACTATCTCAAGGGGATGAAAGCGATTACCGGTAGTCACGTCGATATCAAGGTCAGTGTGGTGCATCCGGTGGAGACGCCAGAGGATCGGGAGGAAGTGAAAAAGCACATGCTGCAGATAAATGATGAAGTCGAGGGCTACGACCGCCAGGGCTATCTTGATCCAGTTTGGCAAGGTGATGTTATTCAGGATGCCCCAGCCACGCTCTTGGGCCATGAGCGCCAAGCCGACCGGGAGAACCGGCAGCAGGAAACGCACCACGGCGGTATCGATCACTACCAGAGAAAGGTTGGCAAACCAGCGTCGTCCCTTGTTGTCGATGAGCGTACGACGGGGAGCAATGACCTCCCAAACGGCTACAACCGCCAACACACCGAAGAAAAAGACAAGGCGGATGATTTGTTCTCCTTGCATAATTATTTCTTCCCCCACATAGGATCGTCAGCAAATTGCATCCTGATCCGTTCTTCCGGGTTCTGCTCGTAAAACTCCTCCTCGGCAAATGAAAAGCGGTACCCGGAAACATAATCCAGCAGCACCCGGTAGGCTGCGTTCACTTGCCGGATCATTACCGGTTCGACCGTATTACCTGTATCCGGATGGTGGAGTTTCACCAGTTCCCTGTGCCGGGCCTTGATCTCTCTGATGGTTGCACGGTTTCCAATCTCCAGAACTCGGATCGCCTCCTGTAAGTCAGCGCAGCTCAAGGCTTGATCCCCAGCATCTGAATTACAGATGCCAGACCGGTATGCCCGCTCCCTTCCCGCACTTCCCGTTCTGTTTGAACGGCGTGGACAAACTCCAGGCCGGCAAGTTCCTGTTTCAGTTCATCCAGTGACATCAGCATGTCGAGAGATTGCGGTCCGCCGGTGCCGTAGCCAAGCTGCTCCTTGCTGAACGCCTCCAGCACGAAGACGCCGCCGGGCTTCAGCCCCCGCACAGCCGCCTGATGGAGCGAAATGCGGGCTGCTGAGGGGACATGGCAATAACAGGCAATGATGCCGTCCCATTGTTCCGGCTCTATCTCGAACTCGCTCAGATCGGCATGTACTGTGTTAATGGCGACGCCGCGCTCCGTTGCCAGTTCCATGGCTTTGCGCAGACCTACTTCCGATCCGTCAACACCGGTTACTTCATATCCCAGGGAAGCCAGATAGACAGCGTTTCTCCCTTCTCCTTCCGCCAGGGACAAAATCTTTCCGTGCGGAATTTTGTCGACTACCGATACGAGAAAATCATTTGGTGCCGTGCCGTAAGCAAAACCCGGTTCGCTGTAACGTTCATCCCAGTTCATGGTTCCCTCCGGCATTAGTGAGTCCAGTCAATGATCTTCGTATCGGGCCCGAGTCTTTTCTCGACCGCCCCCTTGATGGCCGCGAAGTGCGGACAGGGATAACCGATGGGGTTGCCGTTCTTCATACAGGAGGCGAACACGATTGCCTCTGCGCCCCGGTAAACCATCATCTTGGCCCTGGTGACGGCCTTCTTGCCGGAACAGCCGCCACAAGAGAGAAACCCGACAATCTCCACCGGTCCGGTCTCCTCGAAGGCCATTGTCCCCTCACTGGCGACCTTGAAATCGGTACTGCCGGGACACATATCCTCGGTCAACTGACAACGGATGATTCCCACCTTCATGATTTTGTGCCTTTCTTGTTCATTGTGGTTCTCGACTGCCTCACGGGCAGTAAAGTTCTCATCAGGCAAAAGGCTTCTTGAAGAGCAACCCGTAATGGTACGGCGGCAGGTCGTAGCGATTCCGCTCGTTGAAACGGAATCCGGCTTCCCTTCCCCACTCGATGCACTGTTCCGGCCTGGGACGGATCTCCATGGCCGGCCCGCGCGGAGTTGTGGGGTCGTAGTTCCAGTGCATGACAGCCAGCATGCCGTTCGGCTTGAGCACGCGGAGAGCCTCTTTCATCAAGACTACCGGCTCTTCGTGATGCAGTATGTTGAAGAGCAGGGCAGCGTCCATGCAGTTGTCGGCCAGACCGGTTCCCTCGGACACAAAATCGCGCACCGCTGCCCGGACATTTGCGATACCGGCTTCGACGCATTTTTGTTGGACAACAGCCACCATCTCCGGCTCGATGTCCAGTGCATGAACGGTTCCCGAAGCAATCCCGACGGCTGCCAGGGTGAAGGTACCGTAGCCGCAACCAAACTCCACCAGGTCCTGTACTCCCCGGTCGAAACCGAAAATGGCCAGAACCTTGGCGGGATCGAAAAAACCGGTCCACATCTCTTCATCGGGCATGCCGCTGTCACGGACCTTCATGGAATCTTCCTTTACTTCTGGACACAGCAGCTACCTCCTGTTGAGTGTTTTTCCCGGTCAAGGTCATCCTTGGATTTGCGAATGGCCGGCTCACCTTCTGCAAGCAGCTCAATAACAGCTGAAGCCAGCTTCGGACGGCTGACATAATAACAACGCTGGGAGCCATCCTGGGCGAAGTCCACCAAGCGGGCATTACGTAGCACAGTCAAATGCTGGGAAATGTTGGCCTGAGACGCCGGCAGAATCTCCTGGATGTCGGTTACGCACTTTGTTCCTTTGAGTAATTCCATGACAATCTGCAAGCGAGTCGGATGCGCGAGGGCTTTAAGCAAATCGGCATTTTTCTGTAAAATATCAGCGTCCATTAAGCCTCCAATAACATATTCGAATATCCTAATATCAATACACCGCTGAGAAGTCAACTGGAAATACGGCGAAAATTTCCTTTCGCTTAAAAATGATTAACTACGATTGCACACCGCGGGTCAAGAAGTAGCAGGTCAGGCCGGGGAGAAGGCGTCGAACACCTCGTAAACCCTCTTTACCGATGCACAATGCCGGAATTTCGAGAGTTATCGGGACTGGACCTGAAAGTTTCGTATTGTTTCCTGTCCTTTATAGCTGGAAGGGAAAAATCACCCTTGATCTGCCATGCATCCTTCAGGTAGACCCAGGGCGCAAACGCCGCCAGGGAATACCCCTGTTCCGGCTCGATCTTCTCCGACTGCATCCCTTTGATGAACAGGCCGTTGCGATTGGCGAGGACCTCGTGGCTGCCGGTGAACGGCAGGGCGCCGGGATCGCCGTATTCCCAGATGACTTTCTGCAGTTGAACACCGTCCGGAGAGCCGTGGCACGAGTCACAGGCGCGGCTTTTCCCCAGCTTGTGCGACATCTTGTCCATCTGGATCCAGAGCAGAGCCTTATTGTTGTCCGGCAGGCCGCCAAACAGCCCCACATAACCCCAGGCATCGTCAGTTCTCTTCAGCTCCGGAAGATCGATCGGGTAACGCCAATGCAGGCCGGGTTCGAATGGTGACTCCTTCTGGTTCATGGCCGCCATCGGGAACGGCTTGACCGGGATCCAGCGCCCCTTCTGGTCCCTGATCAGAACCGGCTCCGGCATGTAGCCGTAATAGGCCTTGTACTTGAAATAAGGGGTATCCGCTCCGGCCACCTTACCCGGCCCCCAGTAGGTCCCCTGATAGCCGGCCACCCGCTGAATGTGACACGCTTCGCAGGAAAGATTCCTGTGCAGGGAGGTCGCATGGCTTGTAGCCGCAGCTGGATGACAGCGCCGGCATGACTCCCTGGCCTGCCGCCTGACCATGCCGTGGCCGATTGCCGAGTTGCTTCTGCTGCTCTCGTGACAGTCGAGGCAGCCGACCCTGGCTTTCAGATGCACATCCGGTTCGTTCCCTTCGGGAAAAGAGAATGAACCGCCGAAATACCCTGCTCCGCGCCGCCTGTCTTCCGGCCCCGCGTGGCAAATTGAGGCCCGGCCATTGCCGTAGCAGCTTTCGGACGGTGGCGTTTTCACGAAGGTGTGTGGCCCAATGGCTGGGTCGGCGGGATTTTTTTTCTGAGGATTGAAATGGCAGTCCAGGCAGCCCACATGGCAGGTATTGCAAGCCTTCTGGTTGATCAGATGACTCTCCGGTGACATGGGGAGCATGGTGTTTGCCTGCATCGAATCAAAATTCCCTTCAAACCAGGGACCGCAGTTATGTGGACCACGCTCTTTCGAAGTCCACCCTTTATACTGGCTCTGTTTACCGTTGGTTGCCATGGTACTTCGGGAGAACTCATCAAACTCCTTCTGGTGGCATGTCCCGCAGGTTTTCCCCATGACAGCGAAATCCTGGCTCAGGGTATCGACCTTTTTGTCATGCCAGGAGACCGCTGCCACCGAAGCATCCTTCACCTGCTTGCCATCCTTTTTAGTGACGGTATAGAGCCGGTTCATGGGGTTCGTGCCGTATTCGAGCGGGTAGCGGCGAACCGACGTGGTGGCAGTAAACCCTTTCTTAGCTACGACGAGCAGCCGGGCCATCCCTTTATGGGCCTCGACCTTCCCCTTTTCATTCGGATTACCGAGATGGCATTCGCTGCAGCCGGCCGGCATGCGGGTCTGCGCCTCGACCTCCCGGCTGGTTACGGTAAAAGGGCCGTACCCCAGGGACTCCATCTGCTGAGGGTTTCCATGGCAGTCGATGCAGCTGTCGGCAGCTTCGACGGTGATTGCGGCAGCCGCAATCATGGTCGCCAGAAGGATTGTCCTTATCATGGCGGTAACCTCCTTACTGCTGAATTGGATGATTGGCCCGCTTCATCCGGAGAGATTTATATATTCATATTTAAACATATGCCAATAGAGTGGATCATTGTCAAGAAGAGGAGAAGTTTTTCCTAGTTATTTCGGGTCACAACTACTTATAAATTGGAAATCCGCTATGGCTGAAAAAAGGGCTCGATGAAGGAATCGGAAAGGACATATTTCGGCTTAAACAGGAACGTCTTCTTCACCGGCGTCGTCAGCTTCTTCATGGATGTCAGTTCCGAGATGATCTATCCGCTTGTCCCGCTCTTCCTGGCAAACGTGCTCGGAGTGAACAAGTCCATGATCGGCCTGATCGAAGGGATTGCCGAAGCAACCGCCAGCCTTTTGAAGGTCTTTTCCGGCTGGCTTTCCGACCGGATCGGGAAGCGCAAGGGCCTTATGCTTGCGGGCTATGCCGTCTCCACCTTGAGCCGCCCCATCATCGCCACGGCCGGCACATGGCAGAAGGTACTGGCTTCACGCTTTGTTGATCGTCTTGGGAAAGGCATCCGCACCGCACCGCGCGACGCCATCATTGCCGATTCCACTGATGCGGCTCATCTTGGACGTGCCTTCAGCTTTCATCGCTCCATGGACACCATGGGAGCCGTCGTCGGTCCGGCAATCGCCCTGATGCTGCTCCAGCTGTACAACAACAACTACAAAATGGTTTTCTGGCTCTCCATGATACCGGGAGGCATTGCCGTCCTGATCATTGCCCTGTTCATCAAGGAGAAAAACCGCTCTAGCGTCGATGCGGTGGAACGTCCCCGGCTCACTCTCAAACAGTTTGACTGGAAGGTAAAGTTTTTCATCTTTATCGCGACCCTGTTTGCCCTCGGAAATTCGAGCGATGCCTTCCTGATTCTTCGGGCCGAGCAGGTCGGTATCCCAATGTTCATGATCCCGGCTGTTTACCTGATGTTCAATCTGGTGTACTCTTTATCAGCCATACCGGCGGGAATAGCTGCAGACCAGTTCGGCAAGAAAAGGCTTATTCTGCTCGGCTTCGTGCTTTTTGCCCTGCTCTATTACGGCTTCGCTGCTACTGCTACGAAAACCGGCATCTGGATACTCTTCGGCATGTATGGCCTGTTCATGGGTTTGACGGAGGGGATTCAGAAGGCGTTTCTGGCAACAATTATCCCGCCGGATTTCAAGGCGACCGCCTTCGGTGTCTACGCCACTGCCGTGGGGATTGCCACTCTTCCCGCGAGCCTGATCGGCGGCCTGCTCTGGGATCGGGTTTCACCGTCAGCGACCTTCTACTTCGGCGCTGCAACTGCGTCCCTGGCGGCGTTTCTGTTCGTAATTTTGATTGTTGTTGAGAAGCGGATGGCACCAACAGCCCCTTTATGATCCCGCAAGGAGAACAGGTCGGATGAAAACAGCCGCAACAATTGCACTTTTCTGCGCCGGCGGCGGACTGACACGCTACTATCTCTCAGGATGGGTCTACGGTCTTCTTGGGAAGGCATTCCCCTACGGAACTTTTGTAGTCAATGTGACCGGAGCCTATTTCATCGGTCTGATCATGGAACTCGGCCTGCGCAGCACGGCCATCCCGGACACCTTGCGTCTGGGGCTGACTGTAGGCTTCATGGGTGGCCTGACGACCTTCTCCACCTTCAGCTACGAAACATTCACACTGCTTGAAGATGGCCAGTTCCTGATGGCCTTTGCCAATGTTCTGGCAAGCGTTCTGGTCTGTCTGCTCTTCACCTGGCTCGGCATAGTAACTATCAGATCAATTTCATAAATGGAGAAGAACATGACAAAGCTTGTTGGTGAGAACCTGTTGATGCGGATCTTCCTGGCAGAGGGCGACCGCTACGAACACAGACCGCTGTATGAAGCACTGGTGGAGATGCTGCGGAAAGAGGGGTTTGCCGGAGCAACGGTATTGAGGGGTGTCAGCGGTTTCGGAGCCCACAGCGTCTATCATTCGCAGAAGCTGCTCGACCTCTCCGCCGATCTCCCGATGATCATAGAAGCGGTGGAGAGCGAGGAGAAGATCAATAACGTCATGCCGCGCATCGATGCGATGATGAGCGGCGGGATGATAACGCTGGAAAAGGTCAGAGTGATCAGGTACACGTAACCTTTAACAGCGAGAAGAACTTAGAGCTTGTCCGTAAATAACGTTATGAGAGATCGCGCCTGGATTTATGGCAGATTTGACCGGGCCGATTGAGCAAAACCGCAGGCGTAGCACGGCTACGTCAAGGATTTTGCGATTGAGGCGCGGGCAAAGATGACGTGAAGACGGGATGCGAGCCTGTAATGCTTATTTGCGGATAAGCTCTTAGTCATACTTTTTTGCCAATGGATATCCGGACTCTTTCCAGCCGGCTATCCCGGCAGGGTAGCGAAAAATGCTCTTGTAACCTTTCTCCACGAGCAGTTTTGCCCCGATGTGACTCCTCCTGCAGGCAACAAAACCGCAATAAACCACTACCGGACTCTCCTTGTCGCTTCCGGCAACTCGCAGCAGTATCTCCCTGTCTTCCGGCGTAAGCTCTTTTTCGCTCTTCGGCATGACAGCGCTAACTGCAGTCGGGATGACTCCAAACTCCCTTTCCTCTGCCACAGTGAGCGTGCTGATGATCGTCATTTTTTTCCCATCGTCGAGCCATTTTTTCAGCTCTTCCGTACCGACAATCTTGTAACCGCCATCCTTTAAATCGGAAGAGAACCTGATAGCGGCTTTCTCGATCGGAACTTCCAGCCCTTTGGGGGAAGTGCCGATTGTTGCACAACCCGAGAGCGTTAATATCATGGCTGCAATCGAAGCGAGGCTGTAAGCTGTTTTCATAATACCCCCTGACAATCAAAGATGACTGGTTATACGATGTTAGCCAGGGCATGTCAATCGGGATGGGGCGGCGATTGAAATGTGTTGCATGACTACCAGAAACCGGAGGAGAGTGGGAATGGGCCGGCAGTTTTCTTTACCTTGTACGTCCCGCGAGAAACTCCCCCGCCGTACAAATGGTTATACCCGCCTTCCGATAATCCTTCACATTTCTTGTGACCAGACAGGAAACTCCTTTGCGCATGGCCGCATGATACTGCAGCGCATCCTCAAAATCCGTAAAACCTGAATCAAGAGCCTGACAGAGAACATGATCGTCAACAGGGAGCACCGTAACCAGTTGCCGGAATTTCTTCAGCGTCTCCACCGCCTTCGCTCCAGTCAGCGCCTTGCGCAAGATGTAATACAGATTGGCGAAACAGAGCGAGGAGACATACACCCTGATTTCTCCGCGGTCAGCCAGGGAAAAAAGCTGGGCCGAAGCTTGATAAAACGGCTCACGCCTGGTCAACAGATCGAGGATGACATCGGTGTCAACAAATACCGCCGTCTTCATCGGTATTTCTCCGTCAGATAATCGGCATATTCGGCGCCGTAGCGCTCAGCACTTTCGGCACTTATGACCCCGGAAAGTTCCGCCACCAAAGGCGTTATCTCTTCTTCCGAAGCTTCGGTTCGTGTTACTTGCCGCAAATAATTTTCCACCATCCGGGAAAGGCTCTTATGGCGACTGCGGGCAAATATCTTGGCATGTTCAATGGTGTCTTTGTCGAGACTCAAGGTCAATTTAGCGTTCATAGCCGCCTCCTTATACGTAATGTATAACATAATTATTACGTACAGACAATATTTCCGTCAGATTGGCCACACCATAAAAAATCCCCGTCAGATCAGTTCCGACGGGGATTTTCAGTTCTATTTTTTCAATGTTCAATCGTCATGTTTGGTGGCGTTGGTGGTTATCTTGAGGATGCTTTCCTGGATTTCCTTGTTGGGAATTGCCCGGTAGGAATCGAGGAGGAGTTTTTCGGAGGTATCCAGCGGCAACACTTCCTTACCGGACATAAAGAACTCTTGAACCGGCACTGAGAGAGCCCCGGCCACTTGCTGCAATTTCTCTGTATTCATCATATTCGCGCCAGATTCGTACTTCTGCAACTGATTCGTAGACACGCCAACAAGTTCCGCCAGTCTTTCTTGGCTAATACCCGCCAGTTGTCGCAACTGCTTCAATCTGAAGCCAATTTCTTTACTTGTAAGAATCTTTGCCATATAAGCCTCGTTTTGGGCAGAGCATACCCCGAGGCGTTGGCTGTAAACACACACCTGAAATCAAGGTTAAGCACACATTTGAAGTTGGTATGATAGGCATATCTGTGGTATCTATTAGCGGCTTTTACTCTCATCGCTTGAAAGTTATGGGTCGCTAAATACGAAATGAACAGACTGACCGAACAAGAACGAAATGAACTGATCCGCCTCCTGCAGGCTGGCGAGCAGATACCTGCTCAGTGGCGAGGGAAGCTGTTCCCTGGCGGGATGCAGAGTGTGGAGATCGGCAAGGAATACCGGCTTGAATATGCCGGGAAGATGAAGCGGGAACAGGTGCTGGCGGAGACGCCGGCGGCGCCGTGGCAGTTGGTGCGCCGCTTTGCCGAGGAGCGTCCCCATGGGGACGGTTGGCGCAATCTGCTTGTCTGGGGGGATAACCTCCTGGCGCTACGCGAACTCCTGGCCGATCAGCAGGGGCCGAATCGTTACGGCACCAAAGATAAGGTCAAGCTCATCTGCATCGATCCCCCCTTTGCCACCAAGCAGGACTTCATGAAGGATAAGGAGAAGGCCTATCGTGACAAAGTTATTGGTGCGCAGTTTATTGAATTTCTTCGGAAGCGGTTGATTCTGTTACGGGAAATACTGGCTGACGATGGGAGTATCTATGTCCATCTTGATACAAAAAAATCTCATTATATCAAAGCTATACTTGATGATGTGTTTGGTGAAGAAAATTTTCTGAACGAAATAATTTGGCGACGAGCATTTGGTCATAGCGATTCTGGTCGATTTGGGATTATTCACGACGTAATTTTTTTCTATGGTAAATCAGACAGGTCAATTTGGAATCCAATCTATCAACCTGCTGAAAAAAACTACATTGACACCTTTTTTGACCAGTACGACCCTAAACGCGGGGAGCGTTACCAGCGTTTAAGTTTATCGGCTGGCGGGCTTTCAGGCGGAGGGTATCGCTACGAATACAAGGGAGTTGAGACCCTTTGGCGATGCCCGATAGAAACACTTCGCAAACATGATGAAGCTGCAAGATTGCACTGGCCAAAAAAGAAGGGCGGTGTCCCCCGCCTAATAAAATACGAGAGTGAGCATGAAGGTGTGCCCATTCAAGACATTTGGACTGATATTAGCAAAATCCATAATCAATCTGCTGAATTAAGTGGCTACCCAACTCAAAAACCCGAGGCGCTCCTCGAAAGGATAATCAAGGCATCTTCAAACCCCGGTGACATTGTCATTGATGCTTTTGCTGGTTCAGGTACGACCTTGGCCGTTGCGGAAAAACTTGGTCGTCGCTGGATAGGCATGGATTGCGGCAAGCTGTCGATCTATACAATTCAAAAACGCTTGTATTCTCTGACAACAACAGTTGGTTCAGGAGACAAGGACGACCGACTTATTCATGATCGAATACCCGGCTGGAATGACCACCTGAAAAACCACCCCGGACTCCTCCTCATCACAGAGAAAGCCAAAAAAGGAGAATGTGAGGTAACACTTGACCTGCTTGCCGATCTTGCCGCGTTGGTCGCAAAACACGATCTCCTCAAGAAAGGTTCCTCGCTCTCCATCGCCTGCCCGGAAGACAAACTCCATATCCCGCCCGACCGGCTGGAAGACGCCGACCCGGACGACGGCCCCGGCGAGAAGTGTGTCACCATTGACGGTCAGGAATTCCGCATCTCCCTGATCGCCCCCAAGGAGAAACCGGAGAAGGAAAAGCCGTTGCCGCCCAAGGAGTTCGCCCTCTACCGAGCAGGGCTCTACGACATGGAGGCGCTGCGTGGGATGCCGTGGCAGGAGTACCGTCCCTTTGTTCTGAAGCTATTTGGCGTCCGCGAGGATCTCCACAGCCGCTACGGCATGCAGCTGGACGGCTACATCGGCACTCATTCCACGCTCATCTGGAACTATCCGGATCATCCCACCCTGACACTTGATTACGGCTATGTAGAAAACCTCCATCAGAACCTGCGTGGTGGGAAGGGGGAACGATACTACGTCATCGCTCCGACGGTAGCCATGGACTTTGCCGAGGATGAGATAGAACATGGCGGCGCAACCTACGCCTTTCTCAAGGTGCCGATCTCCGTCATCATGAAGCTGATTCAGGCCCACGAACCGGGTGCGCTCAAGCAACCGATGAGTGAAGCGGACGTGAACAATGTTATCGATGCCATCGGCTTTGATTTCATCTCCCAGCCGGTGGTGAGCTACAAGACCCGCACCAAAACCCGTGATCTGTTCCCTGAACTGGTAGTGGAGTTGAGCGAGTTCCGCGCCAAGACCCTCACCACCGATCCGGAAGATTTTGCCAACTTCGAGACCTTCTCCATGGCCATGGTCGATCTCAACTATGACGGCGATGTCTTTCGGCTGGATCGGGTTTACTGGGGCGAGGAGCTATTGAAGGAGGCGGGCGGGCTGGAGAAGGCGAAGACTCTGGAAATTCGCATCCCCGAACAGGCGTTCAAGGGGGAGAAGATGATGGTCATCCTCTGTGACCGCTACGGTAATGAGAAGACGCTGGTATTTGGCAAGGGGGATTTTCGATGAGTGTTACCTTCCGTATCAGCGATCAGATCTTGAAACTGGATGATGTTAGCGACGCCACCGAAGCGGTAGTGCATAAGTACGACGCCTTCCTCAACCTGCTCCATACCGGCAACTACGCCTTTCTACGCGATTCGGCCCGCGAGGCGCTCCGTTTTCTGATCTCCGCCAAGTACCCCGACCTTGAACGGCTGGCACGGGAGAATTGGAGCCGGCCGGAGTTGGCCAAGCGTCATGCCTCCATCGATGCACTGCTAGGTAAAATGCCGCTGAAGGAACGGAAGGCCGCAACCCTGGATATTGCCACCGGTGGTGGCAAGAGCTTTCTGATGTACGGCTTGGCCGCCATTGCTCTGGCAGAAGGGCTGGTTGACCGGGTGTTGGTGCTCTGCCCGTCATTGACCATTGAAGACGGTTTGCTGGAGAAGTTCAACGCCCTGGCCGGTAATCAGGAGCTGACGGCCATCATGAAGGAGCTGGGCGCTGTTGTGGCCATTCCGGGGATCAAGCGGGGGAATGAGACCATTCAGCCGGGCGACATCTGCATCGAAAATATCCATGCGGTCTATACCAATGCCGGTTCCTCTATTGCCGACAGCTTCAAGGGTCATGGGGGGCGGACGCTGGTTTTGAACGACGAGGCACACCACCTGTTCAGCCCGGATGACAGCGACGAAAGCACCATGAAAAAGTGGCTGCAATTCCTGATCAGTCCGGAATACGGCTTCCGCTACCTGATCAATGTCACCGGCACCCCCTATACCGGCAACGACTATTTTCCGGATGTGATCCACCGCTTCGGCCTGAAACAGGCCATTGAATCAAAGGTTATCAAGAAGCCGGATTATGTGCTGGAAGAGACTCACAAGAAGCAGAGCTGGGACAAGATCTATGCTGTTCATCAGGAGAATGTGAAGGAGTACGGCGCCAAGCTGCGCCCCATCTCCATTGTCATTACCAAGGATATTGCCGAGTGCGTGGAGCAGTGGCAAAGCCTGGTTGCGTATCTGGTGAAGAAAGAGAAGATCAAGCCCACCGAGGCAGAGAAAAAGGTAATCTGGGTTACCTCCGGAATCCCCACGAATAAAGCCGCAAAAGCCCGCGTCGAGGCGACCTATGGCCCCCGGGACAGCAAGGACTCACCCGATAAACGGCGCAAAGAGAACTTGACGGCGCTGAAAAAAGTGGATGATCCGGCCGGTCCGGTGGAGTGGATCGTTTCGGTCAGCATGCTCACCGAGGGGTGGGATGTGAAGAACGTTTTCCAGATCGTCCCCCATGATTCGCGGGCCTTTAATTCCAAGCTCCTCATTGCCCAGGTACTGGGGCGCGGCCTGCGGGTGCCGTCCTGTTTGGAGATGCAACCACTGGTGAAGGTGACCAATCACGAAGCCTGGACCGATGAAATCGCCAACCTGCTCAAAGACGTTCTGGAAGTAGAGAACACTCTATCCTGGGGCTTTGACAGCAGGCGGGAGGCATTCAATTTCCCGCTCCATAATCTGAGCTATGAACTGGTCGAGCAGACGGTGGAAACCAAGAAACAGAAGGCAATGGACATCAAACTGGTGCTCAAACCGCAGAGCCGCAAGAGTACCGAGTATGTGACCTTTTCCGAGAGTGGCAAGCTGGCGATGGAGATCACTCACGAGAACACCGAAGAGATTGAATATGCGGTCTGCACCTTGCACGATTTCATCAACGGAAAAGACAAGAAAGTCGGCGAGAAGTGGCCCAAGAGCCGAATCAGAAAACTCATCAAGGATGCTCTGAATGCTGGCGGCTATGATGATACTTTCCTGAGCCGGGAAAACCTGTCACTGGCACAGCAGGCGTTTGGTCCACTGTTCAGGGATACGGACAAGGAGCATCCGCGCATGACTAATACGGCGAAGTCGCTATTCACGGTCGATTACCGGGATTCAATGCGCCAATCGTTTTCGGAAAGCCGGGTCAAGGAGAGCGGCGCGGTTTACCATGTGGATGGTGATGCCAAGCCGTTTGGCAAGTATGAAACCCATCTCTGGGAACAATATTGCAAGTGGGTGGAAGCGGCTAAGGCCTTTGGCGATGCAACACCTGAAGATGTGCAAGCGATAATTAAACGAATTCATACCGTTGAGTCAGTAAAATTCAAAACTCCTTCCAATGTGCTTTATGCCAGCCATGAGCCAGAACGGAAATTCAGCGATCTGCTGTTTGAGGTCAGCAGCCTGATAGAAGCCTTCATCAAGCCGCCTGACCGGGGTTGTTACTCATTTCCCTATTCATATAAACCGGCCAAAACCGGCAAGACGCATGCTGTAAACGAGTTCTTCAACCCTGACTTCTTCATTCGACTGAAGGATTCTCACGATGTTTTGGTAGTGGAAATCAAGCACGATGGCGATGACTCAAACCGGAACAAGGCCAAATACCGCGACGGTAAGTTGCACTTTGAGCATCTGAATGAGGCATTGAAAGCTGCGGGCGAGCCGTGGCGGTATCACTTCTAT
>JBGQLM010000024.1:0-33926 GCA_041500085.1 Geobacteraceae bacterium | reverse complement strand
TAAAAAAGCCCGTTGTCTTGCATTTCCGCAATCATCTGATATTTCTTTACATTGAGATACCAACGTCTGCACATTGCGCCGCCACCGACGACCGCCTGTGCACCGTCTGCCACAGGAGCTCATTCTGCCAACCAGGTCGAGATGAAACCCTCCATCAGGTACGGCGATTGTCCAGACCGGGAGATGCCGCACCGCAGCAACTTCATGACCTTCACAAGATCGAGGGCAAGTTCGACCCGGCCGGGTGTTACCGCTGTCACGGAAGGACCAATAATGAACGTTGTGTGGCCGGACACAGATAGGAGAGGGATATGAGGACACTTCGATATGGATTGATTCTGGTTGCGTTCGTCAATCTCTTCGGATGCAGCAAGGCCAACGACAACAACTCTATCCTGGATGCATCGGGCAAACATCCCGCCAACTGGATTGTCAACCACAGGGAAGCCTTCAGGACACTTGCCGGTGCCATCGATGACCCTGGTGTGGCAACAAAAAGCAAGTGCACAGAATGCCACGGAAGTGACCTCAAGGGCGGCATCACCAAGGTAAGCTGCTTCAGTCAGGCCTTCAACGCCATGACCTGCCATTTCCACCCAACCGGATATCGCAATGCCGACAGTCATGGTGCGGACGCCAAAGCCTTCGGGGCATCCCTGGGAATGCGTACATGTCAGGGTTGTCACGGCAGCCAGTATGTCGGCGGGCTTCTCTCCAGGGTATCTTGTTCATCAACCGTTTCCTCGGCCGACCCATCTTTTGCCTGTCACGGCATCGGCGCCCCGCACGCCGGAAACTGGGCTACCAGCACCACACGTCAGCATTCCAGTTCAGACCCCAACAATGCCGAAGCCTGCGCTCAATGTCATTCCGGCGGCAGCTTCCTCACGCATCTGCCCGCACCTCCTCCCCAGCCGTCCGGAACAGCTCCAAGCTGTTTCAACAACACCCTCTGCCACGCCGGTCTGCACCCCGACGGTTGGATCGATCCCGCCCAGCACGGCGTGACAGCCAAATCACAGCCAGGTTCCGACAAAGGCTTTTCAAGCTGCCAGGTCTGCCATGGTGCGGATTTTACGGGTGGAGCGTCCAAGGTCAGTTGTTTTTCGGTAAGCCGTACGAATGGCACCTGTCATGTGCGCAACGGAGCTAGCGTCAATGCTCCCCATTCGCCGGTTCCCTGGCGCGCAGCTTCACCCAGCCCCACCCACACCAGCACTGTTGACGATGCCCAGGGACTGAACTCCAAGGTCTGCGCCCAATGCCATCTCAGGGGAGCCAACCTCAGAACGCCGATCCTCACCAGCTATGCGACAGGTACTCCCGGCTGTTTCAACAGCACCCTCTGTCACGGCGCATTGGGACACCCGGTCGGATGGGCCGATCCGGCGCAGCATGGCGCTACGGCCAAGGCCAACATCACCTTCTGTCAGACCTGCCATTCCAGTAACCCGAATGGCGGCCCCGGCAGTAACCCGCGCTTCAACGTTGTGCTGGGCCGCCTGACGGCCGGCTGCGAAACCTGTCACATTGCCAACGCCGCCCATCCTCCGGTCCTGCAGATTCCGGCGGCATTCGGCATCACCAGCCCCGACCCCATCGGAACCCCCTGGTTCCGCCATCGGACCTCAACCAATTTCGACGCCTGCAATCGTTGTCATGGCGCCAATCTGGACGGCGGCGTCGGGCCGAGATGTCAGAAATGCCACGTGGCGGCGCTGCCTACATCAACCCGCAATAGCCCGGATCCGTGCAGTTCCTGCCACTCCCAGCCACCCAGCGGTACGACCTACCCGAACATTAACCGGGTACATGGCAGCCATGCCACGCTCAATGTGCCGACCGGCGGATTATGTCCGGAATGCCACTCAGGACTCGGTTCCGGCACACTCAATCATTTCCTGCGGGCCAAGAACATTTCCCTGGTGGGCGCCTCGAGCACGCAGCCGAATGCGGTCGTCTTCGGCGGTGTCCTCAGCAAGGCCAACGGGGCAGCACCTGTCTTCACCCTGGCGACGCTGCAATGTGCCAACACCTATTGCCACGGAAGTACCTTGGCTGGCTTCAATCTTGATCCCAACGTCATTCGAACGCCTGCTTGGGATACGCCTTTCCAAGGGCTTCATTGCGACAAATGTCACGGATATCCGCCAGCTACCGCTGGCCATGGCAGCATCCCAGGGCCTACACAGTGTATTGTCTGCCATCCCCACGTCAATGCATCAGGAACCGGTTTTACTGATCCGAGCAAGCATGTCAATGGTACAATCGATGTAACAGCTGGCTCAGCGCATGGTTTCCCCAATCCCGGCTCGGCGCACAAGGGGTCGTCCACGGGTTGTCTTGCCTGCCACAGCCTGAGCGCAGGAACCAATCCCTATCCGGTGGCTGTCGGCACGCCACCCAACTGCCGCGCATGTCATCTTGGCGCCAATCCCGGAACCGATCCGCAATGTTCCGACTGCCATGGTGCAGTTGCTAACAATCAGAATGCCAGTGCTGGAAGGCCTAATGGAGCAGCGTTTCCCAATTCAGCCCGAAGCCATTCGAGCCCCGGGTCTCACGTCGTTGCTTGCGTCATCTGCCATAGTGGCGGCGGCACTGGCGTTACGGCCCACGGCAACAGCAATCGCCTTGCCAAAGCATTCAATGATGTGACCATTGTATTCACCAGCGGAGCTAATGCGACATTGACCGGGATGACCTTCTCGAGAGCGGGCGGGGTAGTCACCTGCAACGGGACGTGCCATAACAATATTACAGGCTTAACGCACAACCATGCCCCTGAAACCTGGTAGCACAGTCGTAGCGGCATGAAACGATAACGCCCCGCCGAGGAACTGGCGGGGCGTTTTGCTGTCAGTTTCCGAAAAGTCCTTCAGAGCAGCTCATTCATGCTGCCGCTTCTGAAGCCTTCAAGATCGAGGGCAACGTAGGTAAACCCGGCTGCCTTGAAATAGGCCACAACTCTTTCCCGCAGCGGGGATGAGGAAAGTCGCATTATATCATCACCGCCAACTTCGATCCTCGCCGTATCCCCATGGTAGCGAACCCGGAAAGTGGCAAACCCTTCATCACGCAGAAATGTCTCGCACGCTTCAACCTGCCGCAACTTCTGGACGGTAATGATCGTACCGTAGGGGAAGCGGCTGGCAAGACAGGCGAGCGGCTGCCTGTTCCAGGTGGGGAGACCGAGTGAACGGCTGGCTGCGCGAATCTCGTCCTTGGTCAGACCGGCCTCCAGCAGCGGGCTGCGTATCTTCATCTCGACCAGAGCCTGACGACCTGGACGGTAGTCGCTCTGATCATCGACATTGCTGCCGTCTGCTATCTGCGCCAGCCCCAGCTCCGCAGCTATCCTTTTGGCGCCACCATAAATCACCTTCTTGCAGAGATAGCAACGATTTACGGGATTGGCAGCAAACTCGGGATCTTCAAGCTCGTCAGCCTCGACAACGATATGACGAACGCCGAACTGCTCCGCAAGCTCCCGTGCTTCAGTCAACTCCCAGGCCTGATGAAGCGGCGACGCTTCGGTAAAGGCAACCACCTTGTCTCCCAGAGTATCAACAGCGACCTTGAGGAGAAAGGTCGAATCCACCCCGCCGGAAAATGCCACCAGCAGTGAGCCGTACCCTTTAAGGATTTCCTTGAGCTTTATGATCTTTTCGTCTGATGCAGTCATGTTTTTTTGACCTTTAGTATTTCGCTGATTAAATTCCGGCCCCGTCGGAGATAATACCGAACTCCAGCTCGCCCAGCCTTCTCCCCCACTCATGCGCCCACTCTTTCAGCGTTGCCGAATCAAGCGGCTCCGCTTTGCCACTGCCCTTCTCAAACTCTTTATCGACAATCTTACGTGCCAGGCCCCTGTAGGCATATGCGTGCGAGGAGAGCGGTCCTGCTTCGATGACGGTCTTTCCGTACAGCTCGCTGTGCCTGACTGCGAACGACCGGGGAATGGCTGCCGCGACGCAAAGACCGACCTGCGTGGCAAAATCCTCCACAAACGAGTCTTCAAACGAACTGACACTCCCGTTTATTACCAGTGCTATTCCGCTCTTTTTTGCCACTTTTTTCTGGAGTGCTATCAGCCTGTTTGCTGCATACATGGACTGAAAGTCTGCTGAAGTTACTATGAGTGAGAGATCGACCCCTCTTTTTTCAAGGGACAATTCACTCAGGCAACCAGGATCACCGGGCATGTCGTAGATCACATACTCAGGGGCGAATCTCTCTATTACTCCTGTTTCATAAATTTTGTCAATTGCCGCGGATATGCTTCTTGAGCTGCAGCCGCAGTTGTCAAGAGGCTCCCCGATCTCTATGCAACCGACACCATGGTACCCTGCGGTTATAAGCTCTTCAGTGGCAAGTTTTACTTTTCCCTGAAGAAATGCATGAAGTGTAACCGGGACTGTCTCACCTATAAGAAGATGGCTGCTGTCGGCTGTAGGGCTGCAGCCGATCAGAAGCACGCGCTCGCCACCTGCGGCAAGAGCTGCTGCAAGGTTGGCAGCGATGGTTGTTTTGCCGACCCCGCCTTTTCCATAAAGTGCTATCTGTTTTGCCATCATTTGCCTCCGTTCAGATCAAAAGACCGGAAGAGCCCAAGGCTTCTTCCGGTCTGATAATGCTTTTGTTCCAAAGAAGCGACTGTTCTGTCAGATCCCGCTACCGTGGATATGCCCCTGTCTCGAAAGTCTTATCTTTTCGCATTTGTCCACCTGGATTACCAGACCGTCCTGTATGACAAGTGTCACAGTGCCGAACCGGATCGCCGTCAATGCCTCACGGACCATTTTTTCCAGGTCCTGATTCCATTTGTCGCTTAACGGAACTGCCATTTAAATTCCTTCAAAAAGGGCGGTAGAAAGATATCGCTCTGCGCCGTCAGGCATGATCACTACTATGGTCTTTCCGGCGAACTCGTCCAGATTGGCCAGACGTACAGCCGCTGCGGCTGCAGCTCCGCAGGAGATGCCGACAAGCAGACCTTCTTCCTGGGCGAGCCTTTTGGCAAACTCGATGGCTTCATCGCTGGTCACCAGTTCAACCCTGTCGACAATCGAAAGATCAAGTGTGTCCGGGATGAATCCGGCCCCTATCCCCTGGATCTTGTGCGGTCCGGGCTTTAACGGCTGTCCGGCAAGTTGCTGGGTGATGACCGGGCTCTCCTTTGGCTCTACTGCTACGGAGATGATCTTTTTCCCTTTGGTGTTCTTGATGTAGCGGGATATGCCGGTTATCGTGCCGCCGGTTCCGACACCTGATACCAGAACGTCGATTGCGCCGTCGGTGTCGTTCCAGATTTCAGGACCGGTGGTCTTTTCGTGAATGGCAGGATTGGCCGGGTTCTTGAACTGCTGGGGGAGAAACCAGCGGGCCGGATCCGAAGCGGCTATCTCTTCGGCCTTGCTGATTGCCCCTTTCATACCTTCCGCACCGGGAGTGAGAATAAGGTTGGCGCCGAGTGCGGCAAGGACTCTCCTTCTCTCAATGCTCATAGTCTCGGGCATAGTGAGGGTAAGCCGGTAACCGCGGGCCGCAGCAACGTATGCGGGCGCAATACCGGTGTTGCCGCTGGTCGGCTCGATGATCTCGACTCCTGGCCTGAGCACGCCGCGCTCTTCAGCATCCCAGATCATGTTGGCGCCGATGCGGCACTTGACCGAGTAGGCCGGGTTGCGCGCCTCTATCTTGGCAAGCACGGTCGCCCTGGCCCCACTGGTGATGTGGTTGAGGCGGATCAGCGGAGTGTTGCCGATCGATTTCGAGTTGTCTTCGTAGATTTTGCTCATTTTTTCCTCCTGTTGATGGATTAATTAAAGCCGTATTGTCTATATTTAAAGTAGACTTATAGGGTAAATTTTTTTAGATGGCGAAGTCTACAACCTGTTGTCTCCTCTGCCGCTCGAATTCACTTCTTTGAAGCATATCAGCAAGCGTTACCGAGTCAAGAACCGAGGCAAAAGCGTTCCCCGCATCGGCCATCACCAGTTTGATCCCACAGGTGTCTTCGTCGGAACACTCCGGGCAGGAAGCACTGGTAGATTCGCTGAGACACTGAACAGGCGCCAGATCACCCTCGAATGCCCGGACAACAGCGCCGATTGTTACATTCGCAGGGGCTTTTGCCAGAGAGTAGCCGCCGCCGGGACCTTTCCGGCTTGAGAGTATCCCGTTGTTCTTGAGCGTAAGAAGGATCGCTTCGAGGAATTTCTTGGGAATTCCTTCCGCCTGTGCAATATCGGCAATCAGAAACGACTCCTTGTCGCTGGTCCGTGCCATGTAGCCAAGCGCCTTGAGCGCATATTTGCTTCTCATCGAAATCATAGTAATCCATAACTCCTATATTGTATTTAGACTTTATATGGAAAAAGTTTCTCCGTCAACAATTTTTTATCAAATGGTAACAACCAAATACTGAAATTATCAGTCGGAAGCTGCCGGAATGAGAGCCTCAGGGCTGCTTCGTCGCAATTCCTGGTGAAATGGTGCGTTAAGCAGCCGATACTGTCTGAGCGAAGCGAGTTTATCGGCTGTAGCGCCATGAGCCTGGAATTGCAGAAGCAGCACGTCAGCTCGAATGCAGGCTGATCTCGACTGTAGCCTCACTTAACTATTCATTTTCTGTTGCCCTTTTCACGTACCGGTGTCATTATTCTCCTACAGCGAAGAGCAGATCTTCGCTTTTATTTTTGCCGGGAGCATGTATAACGTGGACAAGCATTATCAGCAGGAAATAGAACGCAGAAGAACCTTTGCCATCATCAGCCACCCTGACGCCGGCAAGACGACCATCACGGAAAAACTGCTCCTCTTCGGTGGCGCGATCCAGCAGGCCGGCGAGGTCAGGGCCCGTAAATCGGCCCGTCATGCGACCTCCGACTGGATGGAGATGGAGAAGCAGAGGGGCATCTCTGTTACGTCGTCGGTAATGAAATTCACCTATGGCGACCACGAAGTGAACCTCCTCGACACCCCCGGTCACAACGACTTTTCCGAAGACACCTACCGGGTTCTGACCGCTGTGGACTCGGTACTGATGGTCATCGACTCCGTCAAAGGGGTCGAAACCCAGACGAAGAAGCTGCTCGAAGTCTGCCGTCTGCGCCACACCCCGATCATGACCTTCATAAACAAGCTCGACCGCGAAGGGCGCGAGCCGCTGGAACTCCTCGACGAGATCGAGAACCTGCTGAAGATCCAGTGCGCTCCCATCACCTGGCCTATCGGCATGGGGAAGCGGTTCCGCGGGACATACCATCTCTACACCAAAGAGGTGACCTTTTTCGACCCCGAGGCCGACCGCGGCGTCGGCGAGATCATCACTGTCCAGGGGCTGGACGACCCCCGCCTGGACGAGCTGCTGGGAAGCCAGGTGGAAGAGCTCCGCCACGATGTCGAGCTTCTCGAAGGCGCAGCCCACCCGTTCGGAAAAGAGGCGTACCTTGCCGGAACCCAGACCCCGGTTTTTTTCGGCAGCGCCATAAACACCTTCGGCGTCCAGCAGCTGCTCGACACTTTCGTCGCCGAAGCACCGGCACCGCTGCCGCGTGAGACCGTCAGCCGGATGGTCTCTCCATTCGAAGAGCCGTTCACCGGATTCTGCTTCAAGATCCAGGCGAACATGGACCCGGCCCACCGGGACCGGATCGCCTTCTTCCGAATCTGCTCGGGAAAATTCACCCGCGGCATGAAGGTGCGCCATCTGCGCCTCGGCCGCGACATGCAGATCGCCAATGCGACGATCTTCATGGCCCAGGACCGGACCAACGTGGAGGAAGCATTCCCCGGCGATATCATCGGCATCCACAACCACGGCATCATCAAGATCGGCGACACCTTCACGCAGGGAGAGGACCTCAAGTACACCGGCATCCCGAACTTTGCCCCTGAGCACTTCAGAAAGGTCAGACTGCTCGATCCGATGAAGTCGAAAGCACTGGAAAAAGGACTTGTCCAGCTCGCCGAAGAGGGAACCACCCAGGTCTTCCGTCCGCAGATGGGCTCTGACTGGATCGTCGGTGCGGTCGGCCTGCTGCAGTTCGACGTGGTCATGCACCGCCTTGAACACGAGTACAAGGTCAAGGCCACTTACGAGCCGGTCAGCTATGTGACTGCAAGATGGGTGACCGGCGACAAAAAACAGCTCGACGAGTTCCAGCGTAAAGAGGCGATGCACTGCTACATCGACGGAGAAGGAAATCTGACCTACCTGGCAGGAAGCCAGTGGCGGCTTGACAACACCATGGAGAGCTGGAAGGAGCTGAATTTTCTGGAGACCAGGGAGCACAGCTAGTCTCCAACCGTTTTGCGTGTAGTGAAAAGCCGCTTGAGCCAGTTTCTACCTGACTAAGCGGCTTTTTGCGCTTTCAAAATACATTTGATGTCAGCGGATTACCACGTTTAGGTTATATCACGCGGTCCGTGACAGCAAACTACAAAGTCTGTGTTGCAGAAGCAATGGTGACGGCCACTGCTGCCCGTGCCCAGGTGAATTTTGCCTTGATTACCTCAAAATCGGGTCCGGAGGTTATAAACTCTGCCGTCCCCTTGATCAGAAAGCCGGTGCCGGGGCCCATGTTGCCTGCCACCTTGCTGCTCCCCAGAGTGATCAATACGTTACTGTTGAAGGCAATATTGGCCTCGGTACGCTGCATGTAGCCGGCAGGAATCAGCAACCGCTCATCAGCGGTGATCTGGATGTAACTGTTCCAGGTGTTGACCATATGAGGCCCGTCCTGTCCCAATGTGGCGATGGCAACAACCCCGTCCTGTTTCAATACTTCCAGCAGTTTTTCCGGAATCATCATGAGTTTCTCCTGTTGTTTGTGGTTTGACCGTCAGGAACTTGTAAGGGGGTCGTATTTGGCCGGGATTATCTTTCCCGCAGCCACTCATACCACTCCGCCATCCCTTCTCCTGTCTTTGCTGACAGCCGGAAAATCGTGATGCCGGGACTGACCCGGCGCGCCATCTCCAGACACTTTTCTACATCGAAATCGATGTGAGGCAGCAGGTCCGTCTTGTTCAGTAGCATCACATCAGCCGCATGAAACATCTGCGGATATTTCAGCGGCTTGTCCTCCCCTTCAGTGACCGAAAGCACCACCACCTTGTGCGCCTCGCCAAGGTCGAAAGCCGCCGGGCAGACAAGGTTTCCCACATTTTCGATGAACAGAAGATCCAGCTCGCCGGCCGGCAGCTCTTCCAGGGCATGGCCGACCATGTGTGCATCGAGATGGCAGCCGGCGCCGGTGTTTATCTGCCTGACCGGGACTCCGGTGGCAGCAATCCTGAGGGCATCGTTGTCGGTCTGCTGATCCCCTTCAACCACCGCACAGCGGATCTTTCCGGACAGGTCACGCAAGGTCCGCTCCAGAATGGTGGTCTTCCCGGAGCCGGGCGAACTGACCAGATTCAGGGCGAATATCCCTTTCTCCCTGAAGAGGGTTCGATTCTGCTCGGCATACCGGTTGTTTTTAGCCAGAATATCGGTCTCTACTGAAATTTTCCCACCGGGAAAATGCTCTCCGTGGTCATGATGATGAATGTGCTCTTCTGATGGACAGCCGCAGGTTGTACACATAGCTACTCTACCTCCAGATCTTTTACCCGCATCTCCTCGCCTGTTCGAAGCGTCAGCGACAGTGCCCCGCAGGACGGGCAGGGATCGAAATAAGTATCGATCCGTGAAACAATACCGCAGTCGCTGCAATAGCCGGTAGCTTCTATTCTTTCGATCTCAAGCCGTGCACCCTCCAAAAGGGAGCCTTTCGTAACCGCTTCAAAGCAGAATTCCAGCGCATCAGGGACGACCCCGGAAAGAGCGCCGATCTGAAGAGTAACGGCAAGAACAGGCCGACCGCCGCTGTGCTGTTCGCATAACTCGACTACACCCTGGATTATGGAAAGTTCGTGCATGCGGGAGTCCCTTTCCCCGGTTTGATACGTTTGTTGATGTTAGCAGAAAGAGATCAGCATGAGAACAGATATATCGGACATTCGCCTTGTTTCAGCACCCGGCCTGATGTATAAATGGCAGCAGGAGAGTTGCTGTGAATCTTAACTCAAAACTTGTCATCATAATGTTAACCCTGCTGGTCCTGGCAATGCTGACGCTGTTCACCCTGAACCAGATAAGCCAGACCAAGCTCGTAAGCGAGATTCAGGAGAGCTCTACCGCGATCTCCGAAATCCTCCAGAAAAGTGTTGAGGATCTCACGTCGGAAACCGAAGTGGAGACCTCCCGGCTTGCCGACTACCTGAAAGAGGCACGGCAAAAAGGGATCAACGAAATAAATATCGTCAACACCGAAGGGGAGATCATCGACTCCTCAGATCCGGAGAAGATCGGCAAAAAAAGGGACCTGAAAAAACTCGAGAAGGGGCTGAAGGCCGCACCGGGGAAAAGAATGGGCGGGTTGTCCTCCCAGAAGCCGTACAACCTGGTCGTGCCGGTAATCGTCGGAGACGAACAGCTGGGGTATGTCGAGATCGACCTTCTGCTCGATAACATCAAAGAGATTCAGCACGACAACTTTGTCCGGCGTCTTCTGGCGACCTGCGTCATATTCGGACTTGGCACCGTCCTGATAATCTTCCTTGCCCGACGCTATACCTATCCGATCCAGAGGCTGGTCCTGAAAGTGAAAAAGGTCGCTTCCGGCGATCTCTCCGTAACCGTGCCGGTAGAGAGCTCTGACGAGATCGGCGAACTTGGGCAGAGCTTCAATGAGATGGTCCAGCAGTTGCGGGAGCGAAAAACCCTGGAGGAGCGACTGCACGAAGCAGAACATCTTTCGAAAGTCGGGCAGCTCGCGTCCGGTATCGCCCATGAGATCAGGAACCCGTTGAACTATATCAGCCTTGCCATCGACCATCTAAAAGACGAGATAAAGTGTTCCTCACCTGAAAAACAGGAGGAGCTCTCAAAAATCGCGGAAAACATCAAGGCGGAGGTTCGCAAGGCAAACTACATGGTCCTGAACTTCATGAATTATGGCCGCCCCTTGAAACTTCGCAGGGCGGACATCTCTTACCCGGAGATTGTTGAAAGAGCACTTACGGTACTGAATGACAAGCTGAAAGAGCAGAAAGTGACTGTCCGGCTCGAAATACCGGACGATCTCCCGCCATTGTACTGTGATCAGGAACTGCTCAGAAACTGCATGTTCAACTTCATCACCAACGGTGCACAGTCGATGCCCGATGGAGGGATTCTGACCATCGGTGCAGAGTATTCTGAAGGGATGTTCAGGCTATTTTTCACAGATCAGGGAACCGGAATATCTTCAGAAGACCTCGAAAAGATCTTCCAGCCCTATTTTACGACAAAAGAGGCCGGCATCGGACTCGGGCTGGCCATTACCGAGCGGATCATCAAGGAACATGGCGGAGAGATTGCAGTATCCAGTAACGAAGGAAGCGGTACTACTTTTACCGTAACACTGCCGGAAAAATCATAAGATTTGCAGGGAGATCCTGATATGTCATGCAGCATCCTTGTAGTTGACGACGAAAAAGCCCAGCGGGAAATACTGCAGACCATCTTAAGCCGCGAAGGCTATCGCACGGTTTCGGTCGCGAGCGGAAAAGATGCCCTGGAACAACTTAAAGATGACGAGTTCGATCTTATCCTCACCGATCTCAAGATGCAGGGGATGTCCGGTATGGAGCTGCTTGAGCGGGTGCTTTATCAGAATCCCCAGCAGTGCGTGATCCTCATGACTGCACACGGCACTATCGACTCGGCTGTCGAAGCTACCAGGAAAGGTGCTTTCAACTATCTCGAAAAGCCTCTTGACCGCGAACATCTCCTCTTCACCCTTCAAAGGGCCTGCGAGCACATTGCGCTTCTCCGTGAGAATACGGCTCTGCACCGCAAACTTGAAGAGAGTGCCGCTATCCAGGGGATAATCGGTGATCATCCGAAGATCAAGGAGATCTTTCGGGTAATAAACAAGATCGCACCTACGACTTCTACCGTTCTTGTGTATGGCGAATCCGGAACCGGAAAAGAGCTGGTCGCACGGGCTATTCATGAAAAGAGTCCGCGGAACGGCAAGCCGTTCTTCGCCATCAACTGCGCAGCCATTCCTGAGACGCTCATCGAAAGCGAGCTTTTCGGTCATGAAAAAGGTTCCTTTACCGGCGCCAACAGCCGCGAGCTCGGGCTGTTCGAAGCTGCAGAGGGGGGCACTCTTTTTCTGGACGAGATCGGCGAAATGAATGTCTCTCTGCAGGCTAAACTGCTCCGGGCAATTCAGGAAAAGGAGATCCGGCGAGTCGGCGGCAAGGTCAACATTTCCATCGATGTCAGGTTAATCGCCGCTACCAACAAGGACCTTGAAACCGAGATCAAGAAAGGACTGTTCCGGGAGGACCTTTTTTACCGCCTCAATGTCATAAAAATCACCCTCCCCCCTCTCAGGGAGCGTGGAAGCGACATTGTCACCCTCGCAGACTTCTTCGTCAAAAAATATGCCCAGGCAACCGGCATGCCGGTTCAGTCTATCTCAAAACCGGCTCTCAAGCTGCTTCTCAACTATACCTGGCCCGGTAACGTCCGCCAGCTTGAATCGATTATCGAACGCGGTGTACTGATGGCCGAGGGAAACACCATCCTGCCTGAAGACCTCCCCTCCGAAATCCATGAGACCGGCACAGGAGGGATGTCTCTTCCTTTCGACTTCCCTCCGGGAGGAATATCTTTTGAAGAGCTCAAAAAGGAACTGATCATCAAGGCCATGGAACGAGCCGAGTGGACAATCAGCAGGGCGGCTCCGCTTCTCAGGATGAGCTACAAGACCCTTCAGTACCGGCTGGAAAAATTCGGGATAATGAAACACTAAGCACGAATGCGAACAGTTACTTTTCCCCTATTTATCATATCGCTGCTGATGCTCACCGGCTGCACCTCCCTCGTACCACGGGACAACCTTTTTTATCCGGTTGTTACACAGGACTGTGCGGAACACGCCGAGATCCTTACGGACTCTATTTCCTATCCGGTTGTGAAAAATAAGTGCGCCGAGAATGTCAAGGTCGTGACGATCCCGCTCCCGGTAATAGCTTCCAGCCCTAACGAAGGGGTGACGACAGGAGCGCTGACCGCCTTTCTGGTTCATAACGATCGCGACGAAGTGACCTCACTGATAGCTCCGCAGCTCAACTTCAATCCGAACTTCGGGACGACCTTAAGCCTGTATGGCGTCTTCTACCCATCCCCATCGCGAACGGTTGAGTTCAACCTTTCGCATTCGACGCGGGTGAATGAGGATTACGAAGTCAGGATCAGAGACCTTACGCTTCTGGGCGGGAAGCTGGAAACCAACCTTTTCCTTTACCACTTCGCTGACGGGTCATCCCGGTTTTTCGGTCTGGGGCCCGGCACATTGGAAAGCAGCGAAACCAACTTTGGCGGGGTCGAGGACGGCTTCACCTATACCGCCGCATATCCTCTGGTCGGTGATATCTACTTTCAGCTGGGTGAGCGGCTCCGTAAGGCAAGGATAAAACCCGGCGCAGTCGAGGACCTCCCCTTCACCAAAGACCGGTTCACGGAGAGCAGTGCGCCGGGCTTGGACGGATTCACCGCTCACGCGCAGAAAGCAGCCCTTCTGTACAACTCTCTCGACTCCATTACCATGCCGCTTTCAGGCGGGTATGCAAGAGTGTCACTGGAAGGGAGTGCAAAGGGGTTCGGGAGTGAGGCTGACTATCTCCGTTACGAGTTCGAGGCTAAAGGAATATTACCGATAGATCAGGAGAAGCGCTTCATAACTGCTGCCAGGCTTCTCTACAGCCAGGTTACGGGGAGCGATGTACCATTCATGGAGCGTTCGTCGCTGGGAGGAGAGAATACTCTACGAGGCTACGGAAGAAACCGCTTCATCGATTCAACCGCTTTGATATTCAATCTGGAAGAGCGGATCCGGCTTTTCAGATGGTCTGTTTTCGATGTGAATGCCGATTGGGAATTCGCACCCTTCATAGATATCGGAGCCGTCTCAGGCTCTGTGGGAACTCTCCTGGGGGAAAGCTTCAGAGTCAACCCCGGCCTGGGCTTACGGGCAGTCGTCCGTCCGAACATAGTCGGAAGGGTTGATGCCGGGTGGGGAAAGGAAGGAGTGGCGGTGTTCGTGGGACTGGGCTATCCGTTCTAAACATGGCCTGGCTGATGAAAAAGATCAAAGAGTAAGTTCCCGGCAGGAAAAGCGGCGGCAGATGGACGGCCTGTGGTCGTAGATCGCGCAGCGGCTGTCGATGAGGAATTCACAGCCGTTCTCGATAATCAGATAGTGATGCCCGTCCAGCAGAAATTCGAGCCTGGCAGCGCCGAGACGTTCGAGCGTCGCATATTCGTGAGGGGTCAGCGCAACGCTCGGAAAGCCCCTGCAGCAAGCGGCATCGCATCCTTTGCAGCCGTCATTGCCGTCTACCGGTTCATCGAGAAGTATCCCGTGCTTCTTCGCCCTTCTGCTTCTGAACAGATCCATTTCTGAACCTCCTCACGGCTGGAATTGAGATTCGCCCGTTGCAAGCTGCCTGCATTCGAGCTGACGTGCTATTTCTGCAATTCTAAGCTCGTTGCGCTACAGCCGATAAACTCGCTACGCTCAGACAGTATCGGCTGTTTACGCTCAACTTCGCTAAGAATTGCGACGAAATACCCCTAAGGCTCTCATTACGGCAACTTCCAACTACCGTTAACAATTTGTCAGGTAAAGAGTCCCTTTACTCCCTCCCCCTTGCCCACCTCTCCCGGTCCGAATGTCCTGATGACCCCGAATCTGCCGTCATAGCCGGGTTGACGGATAACCTTTCCACATCTGACGCGCCGGATCGCCTCCGCCAGCAGCGGCGCTCTTCGTTCTATGTCACTCACCGGGACGCGCAACAAAAGTTCGAACTCGGAGCCGAACATGGAGAGCGCACGGGCATACTGCTTCATCACCCCCTTGGCTGCCGAACCGCACCCCAGGATTTCACCCAGAACCTCCGGCAAGGGGATCAGGCTGAAAACCTCCGGCGCGTCAGCGGCAAATAGCGGCTCTTCCCTGTCCGCCAGATCCATGACCCGGTGATGCACCCCAACGGTCAGCGGCTTGCGGCAGATCGGGCAGATATCCCCGATCTGCCTGCTCTCGACCGGATCGAGGCAGACATTGCAATCAATATGACCATCAGAGTGGTACTTCCCCTCTTCAGGAAAGAACTCCACTGTCCCCCTGAAGCTGCCCCGGCTGTTAGCACGAATCGCATCCCGCATGGAGAAATAATCAAACCCGGTGTCGAAGAGATTGGCTTCTCTGCCGAGCTTCGATGGAGAGTGACAGTCGGAGTTGGAGATGAGCGAATACCTGTCGAGCCCGGATATCAGGCGGTTCATGGCAGGATCGGACGAAAGACCGGTCTCAAGGGCAACGATATGGGGAGAGAGATCGCCGAAGCACTCCTCCACGCTGTCGAAACCGGAGCGTGAGCCGAAGATGGAAAACCAGGGCGTCCAGGCATGGGCCGGGACCAGGAAGCCGCCCGGAGCCTCCTCCAGAAGGATCTCAAGCAGGTCACGGCTGTCCAGCCCGAGTATCGGCCGGCCGTCGGACACTATGTTGCCGATTGCAGAAAGGCGTCTGTTCACCCTTTCGGCAGAGACAATGTCGGGAACGTAGAGGAGATTGTGAACCTTGCGGACTTTACCGTGCCGCTTGTAGATGCAGCTGACTTCGGCGGAGAGGAGAAAGCGTACGGGATTTTGTGAAAGAATGACTTCAGGGAGAGGAGAGCTGACCGCGGCTTCATCCTTCAGCCTGAAAAGTCCCGGTTCAGCCGGTTCCAGAAGATCCTTAAGGGTAGAGAACCAGGCGGGATGGGTGAAATCGCCGCTCGCGACCAGATTGATCCCCTTGAGCTTCGCCCAGCCGTACAGGCCGGCGAGGGTGCTTCCCTTGCTGGTCGCCCGTGAATAGGGGGAGTGGGTATGGAGATCGGCGATGTATTCCATGATGCCCTCATGTTTGCTTCGGCCAATCGTAATACAAAGAGTTCAAAAAAAACAGCAAATTGCCGCTTGCCTTCTCCTGCCGCTCGGATAAAATGCAGCAGGTTTTATTGGGTACCTACTCTTTACAACGGAGCACCCGAAAAATGGTGCGGAGAACACCTTGAATTCTATCCTGAGTTACCTGCCTAAAAACAGAAGACGTATCCTGGCAGTTTTTCCCGCCTACAGCCGTTCATTCGGCACACTGCATTATGCATACCGGCTGGTCCCGGGCGTTAAAGCCTTCATGCCGCCGCAAGGGCTATTGCTGATCGCCGCCTGTCTCCCTGCGGAGTGGGAAGTCCGCTTCATCGACGAGAACATCCGCAAGGCAACAACTGCCGATTATCGTTGGGCCGATGCAGTGCTGGTCAGCGGCATGCATATCCAGCGCTCGCAGATCAACCGGATCAACGACCTGGCCCACCAGGAGGGGAAACTGACCATACTTGGCGGACCTTCCGTGTCCGCGGTACCAGAGGAGTATCCCGCTTTTGACCTGCTACATCTGGGGGAACTGGGGGATGCTACCGAAGCGGTCATTGCACGACTCGATGCAAGCTGTTCCCCTCCGGCAGTTCAGGAGAGGCATGAGACAGTGGAGCGGCTCCCTTTCGACGAATTTCCCGTCCCAGCCTATCGCCTCATAAACCTCGATGAATACTTTCTGGCAAACGTTCAGTTTTCCAGCGGCTGCCCCTACCGTTGCGAATTCTGCGACATACCCGAGCTGTACGGCAGGGCGCCACGTTTCAAGTCGCCCGGGCAGGTTATCGGCGAGCTTGACACCATGCTTGCCAGAGGGAACCCGGGAGCGGTCTACTTTGTCGACGACAACTTCATTTCCGACCTCAGCGCCCTGCGGGAGCTCCTTCCACAGCTGATCGACTGGCAGAAACGTCGTGGTTTCCCGGTAGAATTCGCCTGCGAGGCCACCCTCAACCTGGCCCTTTACCCGGATATTCTTGCCCTGATGCAGGAGGCATATTTCTGCACGGTCTTCTGCGGCATTGAAAGCCCCTCTGCGGAGGCGCTGCACTCCATTGCCAAGCACCAGAACCTCAAGGTACCCATTCTCGAAGCCGTTGCGATCTTCAACAGCTACGGCATGGAGGTCGTTTCCGGCATAATCATGGGTCTCGACGGCGAACCGCCGGACATCGACGCTGCCATCCTAGATTTCATCAACTCCTCCCGGATTCCCATGCTCACCATCAACCTGCTCTACGCCCTGCCACGAACCCCGCTCTGGCGCAGGCTGGCGGCAGAGGGGCGGTTGAACCACGATGCGTCGCGGGAATCGAATGTGGAGTTTCTCCTCCCCTATGAGCAGTTGGTGGAGCAGTGGCGCCGCTGCATCATCGCGGCATATGCACCCGAAGCGCTCTATGACCGCTATCTCTACCAGATGGAACATACCTATCCGCACCGGATTGCCGTGCCGAACAGCCCGGAGCGGCTGTCGTGGAAGAATATCCGCAAGGGATTCCTGCTGCTCGGAACCATCATCTTCCGGGTCGGCATCTTCGGCAGCTACCGGGCAACCTTCTGGAAAATGGCGCTGCCGGCGTTGAAACGGGCCGATATCGAGGGGGTAATCCATGTCGGCCTGGTCGGCCACCACCTGATTGAGTTTGCCAGGGAGTGCTCCCGGCAGAGGGAAGCGGCAGCGTTCTATGCACAGAAACCGGAAACGGAGAGCGGCTGACCGGCCCGTAGCAACGAGCCAAGGCTGCGGAGATTAATATTTACAGCAAATTGCCGCTTGCCTTCTCCTGCCACTCGGTTAAAATCCTGCAGAATCAGGAGTAATGTTAGCCATTGATAAATGGAGATCGCATGAAAAGAGTCATGACAGCATTGTTTCTGGCAACCTCACTCCTCCTGCCGTTTCCTGCCTTCGCTGAAATCAAGACAGTCACCCACACCATTAAACAACCGTTCGGCGGCAGTCAGCCACCTGACGACGCCCGCATTGCCGGTATAGCCAAGGCAAAGCGCGAAGCTCTTGAGCAGTTTGGCACATACATTGAAAGCACCACTGTTGTCAAAAATGCGCAGGTTGACAGTGACGAGATACTTGCCCTGACCGCTGGGGTTACCAAAGCCGAGGTAGTCAAGCAGAAGAACTACACTGATGGTGATGCGTTTGGAATTGAGATCACTGTGCGTGTCGAGTTGGACACTATGGTGCTTGAAAATAGCTTGGGAAAACTACTGGCAGACCGAGACCATTTTAAGGAACTAAAAGCAGCTCGCTTTCGCGAAAAAGAGCTGTTAGCCAGAATTGTAGAGCTTGAACAAGAAAACCAGAGAAAAGAGAAAACTCTGCAGCAGACAGAGACACTCAAGAAGAATTTTAAGTCTGCGAGCCAGGGGCTCACAGCGGTAGATTGGTTTGAAAAGGCTATTGCACTATGGGAATTGAAGGAGGGAAACCCTTCTCTCCCTGCAAAAGCAATTGAATACCTTAACCAAGCAATCCGACTTGATCCTAGTTTTGCAAAGGCATATTCCACGCGTGGAACTACTTATTACTTTCGCAAACAGTTTATTCTCGCTATAGCGGACTTCGATCAGGCAATTAGATTTGACCCAAATATTGATATATACCTTTTACGCGGGATTTCATATGACAGCCTTAAGCAGTTTGACCGTGCTATTGCAGACTATACTCAGGTAATTTATCTCGACCCAAAAAATGAAGTTGCATACTACTGCCGTGGGTGTGCTTATGACAGTCTCAACCAATTTGCCCTTGCCATTGCTGACTATACTGAAGCAATTAGACTGAATCCGAAGAAAACAGCCGCATACTATAATCGGGGGCTGACAAACAACAGACTAATGAAGTTTGACCGCGTAATAGAAGACTTTACTCAAGTAATTAAACTTAATCCGAATAATTCACTAGCGTATGTCATGAGGGGGTCAGCATATTTAATGCTCGGGCAAGATAATCGATTTTGCGATGATTTAGTAAAAGCCTGTACATTAGGAGAATGCGACTCGTATAAAGAAGCACTGCAAAAGAAGTTTTGTAAATAAGTGCCCCTCGACCTCAATCGTCTCTTCCAGCGGCAAGTTCGGCCTGATCGAACAAGATTAGAGATTGATCGTATTTTGACGAGCTGTGGTTTGAACGGGAATGCATGCAACTCGTAAAAATGGCAGTGGCCGCTATGCCTGAGTAAATAAATTATGGCTAAGAAAAATGGATATTACGAAAGACCATTCTTTTGCGTGCGAAAAAATTAGAACCGAAATTACGCAGGATATTGCTGAAGTTCGCGATCGTTTCGTGATCGAGTTCAAGGATTTAATCGAAGAATTCGTTCCGCATATGGCCGACGCCTACCTGAAATGGCGCTCCCTCGACTCTAAGATTGATAAAGATGAGCGACTCGGCCAAGTCTCTGCCCTTGTCTATTCAGCCATCACGCTCCATATTCTCTCAATGAAACTGCTATTATCTGGTCACATCGTTGCTGCGGGAAATTTGATGCGGCAAGTCATAGAATCCATAGCAATGGCGCTTCTTTGTTCTGTTCCCTCGTTAGGCATTCTTGACCAACATATTCGCGGGAAATATCAATCAAATAAATCTGTGAGTCAAGTCATCGAGCACGCAAATATCATTGGTGTTAAACTCGGAGCATTGGAGGATCTCAAAAAGGCACAAAAGTTCTACCATCAGTATAGTCATCCGTCTTTATTTACTCTTGCCAGTCATGTTTCTTTCGATACAGTAGGAGCTTTATACGTGGGCTGCTCCTTTGATGAAGGTAAAGTTGATCAATACCGAAAAGAGGTAATTGGACGTCTGAATTTGGCGAAGGTTTTTCCCAATTTCATCGAGGCAGTATCAAACAATTTCAAGTAGCATCAGAATTACAGTGAATCCATACTTGACTCACCATACTCCCCCTTGACACATGATATCAATATTGATACCATAATCCTATGCCGACTGTGACCGACATAATTGCTGAAATGCTCAATAACCCTTCCGGCATCCGGTTTGCCGACCTCTGCAAGGTGTGCGAGCACTTTTTAGGGACGGCCAGGCAGTCAAGCGGCAGCCATCGGGTTTACAAAACTCCGTGGATTGGTGACCCGAGGGTGAATATCCAGAACGACAAAGGGAAGGCAAAAGCGTATCAGGTGAAACAGGTACTCAAAGCAATCGAACGGATGGAGAGCGAACATGGCACAGAAAAAAGATAAACATGACAAATACACCTACCGGGTTACCTGGTCGGAAGATGACGCCGAATACGTCGGGCTTTGCGCAGAATTCCCCAGCCTCAGCTGGCTTGCTCAATCACCGGAAGCCGCGTTGAAAGGGGTCTGCAAGCTGGTAAACGACGTTGTTGAGGACATGCTTGAGAACGGAGAAACCGTCCCCGAACCGCTTGCGACAAAGAATTTCAGCGGCAAGTTCATGATTCGTGTCCCTCCCGAAGTTCACCGCCAACTGACCATCCAGGCAGCTGAAGCCGGTGTGAGCCTCAACCGGCTGGCAAGCTCAAAGCTGAGCCACTAGGTAATAACTGCTTCTGGTGCCGAACGGCTCGTTGAGGAGGAATACCATGAAAGATGAAACCGAAGCTGGCGCCATCGAAGCGGTCGCCAGCCTTCAACGTCGATCCGATGATCTTGGGACGAGCACAATAACCAGTGAATCGACGCCGAAATCAGGGCTGTGCGCAAAAGCGCTCTGCATAACCAGCCGAAAGAATGTCTCGACACTAAACAAAGTTAAGCCAATAAATTTGAGTTACTTAAGAAGAAAAATATGGAATTATACGCCGCAATCCAGAAGTAAACATTTTCTTCAACAGAGGTGAAACAGATGTACGCAAAGACTCTTGTAACCATTTCCGCCCTTATCGCTCTTGCCGCCCCGTACGCTACTGCCGAGGAGATTAATCCGGTCCTGGGCAAGGTCGGTGATTTTTCCATCCGGGAAACAGATCTTGACCGGCTGATTGCCGGTCAACCTCCGCAGGCGCAGAAGCAGCTTCAAGAGAAGCCGGAGCTCAGGGCTTCACTAGTGCGGGATCTTCTGCTGAAAAAAGCCATTGCCATAAAAGCAAGAAAAGATGGGTACGACAGGAAGCCCGAATACCGGGAGAAGCTTTCGTACCTGGTTGACGAATTCCTGTCCGGTGAATACGTGGCACAGGTAGTTATTGCTGATATAAAGGTTCCGGAAGAGGAGATGAAGAGCTACTACAAGGAGCATGAGAAGGATTTCCTTCTTACCGAGACGGTAAAGGCACGGCATATATTCATCCAGCTCCCTGAAAAGGCAACCGGGACCGAGAAAGACCTTGCCCGCAAGAAAGCCGAAGCGATCCTGTCCCGACTGAAGAAGGGTGAGGATTTTGCAAAGGTCGCGGCCGAGAGTTCTGACGATGCTGATACGGCGAAAAAGGGGGGAGAGCTCGGGTTTCTAACCCCTGGGAAGACGAATTCGGAAGAGTTTGAAAAAGCCGCCTTTGCCCTGAAAAAAGGCGAGACAAGCGGGATCGTGCAGTCACCGTTCGGCTTTCACATCATCAAGGCTGATGAAAAGAGTGAAAAGCGGACTGCCAGCTTTGAAGAGGCTAAAGCGTACATCGCCGAGCTTTTGCAGAAGGAGCACGAGAAGAAGAAAGCAAACGAGTTCGTAGAGAAGACTATAAAAGAGAGCGGGCTTGAGCTCTTTGCCGACAGGATCACCGGCAAAACAGAGGAAAGCCCGAATAAACCAGTTAAGTAAAACCTACGGAGGTCTATCGTGGCCGTTATTGACCGGTATCTCGATGCAATGCAGAAACAGCGCGCAGAGGCACTTACCCTATCGATAGGGAGTCCGGTGGAGATGACTGCCGGTGGGCAGACCCGTGCCGTCTCAAGTAACCCCACGACAGCAGAACAGGTCCACGGACTTCTGTCCGAGATATATCCGGATTACCTGAGCCTCCTGAAAGATGGTCGTGGAGAATTCCCGCATGAGTCCGGATTCGGCAGTTTTCAGCTCATCGTAACAAAAAGGGGCGAAGGGCCGTCACTGACTATAAAGAGTGCCCTCCGGACACCGCCCCCACAACCTGTGTCCCCGGCTAACGTCGCACCCCGGCCGCAACAGACGCAGCCGCAAAAGAGTGCGCCCAGGGGCGAAGGGAGCACACCATCCCACCTTGATGAACTTTTTCACCAGATGCTCGACATGAAAGCCTCTGACCTCCACCTGAAAAGCGGCAAAGCCCCGATGATAAGGATTGACGGGTCGATGGCGTACATGGAGAACCGTGATGCCATTGAAGGAGAACTTCTGGCCGCCCTCCTCGAAGAGATCATGCCGGAAAAGAACCGGGAAGAGTTCCACGAAACAAACGATACCGATTTCGCTTACGAGCTGGGTGAGCGCTCCCGGATGCGGGCCAATGTATTCCGGGATATCGCCGGAATCGGTGCGGTTTTCCGGCAGATCCCCACCAAAATTCTTACTGCGGAACAGCTCGGGCTTCCGGATGTCGTCCTCAGCTTCTGCGATTTCGACAAGGGGCTGGTAGTAGTTACCGGGCCGACGGGCTCGGGCAAGTCGACAACCCTTGCGGCAATGATCGACTACATTAATGAAAACAGGGAAGATCACCTCATCACCATCGAGGATCCGGTCGAATTCGTTCACCCCGACAAAAAGTGCCATATCAACCAGCGCGAGGTGGGGACTCATACCAAGGGATTCAAGCAGGCGCTGCGGGCGGCTCTCCGTGAAGACCCCGACATCGTGCTGGTCGGGGAGATGCGGGATCTGGAGACTGTCGCCATTGCCATCGAGACCGCAGAAACCGGACACCTGGTTTTCGGCACCCTTCACACCAATACGGCTGCATCGACTATCGACCGGCTCATCGACCAGTTTCCCACGGACAGACAGCAGCAGGTCCGGACGATGCTTTCAGAGTCGCTGAAGGGGGTTGTCGCTCAAACCCTCCTGAAGAAAAAAGGCGGCGGACGCGTTGCCGCCCTTGAAATTCTAGTTGTTAACAGCGCCATCTCCAACCTGATCAGGGAGGGCAAGACGTTCCAGATCCCGTCCATAATGCAGACCGGTAAAAGTCTCGGTATGAGGACCCTGAACGATTCCCTGATGGACCTGGTGAAGTCGAATACTGTCGAACCCGGCGAGGCTTACGACCGGTCTCCGCAGAAGAAGGAGTTCGGTCCCATGCTGACAAGAAGCGGTTATAAAGGCCCATGGAGTGACGAAAAAGGTTGAACCTTCTCAAGGATCATCTGCTGAATTTTTCTACAACGATACGGAGGGGAACATGGCGAATATTCCGGAAATCAACAAATACCGTCTCTTTACGGGGCTTGCTGCCGAAGATGTAAAAATTATTTCCGGGGTCTGTGAAGAGCGGCTCCTGATGGCAGGGGAAGAACTTTTTTTCGAAGGGGATCCGGGAGATTCGATCTGGATCATCCTCTCGGGGCGAGTCGAGGTTTACAAGAATATCCGCGGCGACGTCGACAGAACCCTGGCATCTCTGGGCGCCGGAGACGTGATCGGCGAGATGAGTTTCATCGACCAGTCCAGAAGGAGCGCCGGGGCAAGGACGAGCGAGGCAAGTGAGTTCCAGATCCTTTCTGCTGCGGCTTTCAGAAAGATCCAGGCAGAACAGCCGGCAATCGCTGCCGGTTTTTACCGGAATATCGCATCGATACTCGCCGACAGGGTAAGAAACACAAACGACCTTTACCGGGAGAGCGTTGCGTTCAGCATAGAAGCGACCGGAGCAAGCGGATTAAACCTTATCGCCCTGGGCGAAGAGCTCAAACCTGTCACCATCAATCTTTCATCCGGAATAACCGTGTCCGGAAGGATTCTTCAGATGGACAGCTCCCCTGCGGGACATACCCTGGTGATCAAGGAGAAGAACGGCAAACTCGCCATAATCCCGTATCATGCGGTCCTGCGGATTGAGCTGGAGTAAAATCGGCTCAACTTCCCGAACAGATATGAATTGCCAGCCAGACCGTCTTTTCATCCGTCTCAGTCCGGATCACGCGGTGACGGCAACGGGCAGGGAGCAGCAGATAATCGCCCGCATGGAGTCGCCGCGATTCAAGCTCCCCCTCGATCTGAAGCTCAGCGGAACCACTAAGAAGCAGTACCCACTCGTCATGCTCCTGATCGTACCACTCTCCTTCAGGCGTTCTCTGCCCGTATGAGATTATCCTCTCTATCCTGGTCCCGGACTTCTCAAAGATCGTTTCAAAGAGCTCTTTCATTGATTGTGCCGGGATATCGGTAAGGATGTTTCCGTTTTTCATCACCTGTTCCTAGAGCGCCCCGCTCTTTTTGAGCAGTTCGAAAACAGAGTCGGCGAGCACTCTGTATCCGGCTGCATTCGGATGAATATAATCCGACTTGAGTCTGCTTTTCCCGAGTATCCGGGGAAGCGCCTTGGACTCGATCGGCGTGCCGTATTCTTTTGCTATTTCCGCGTAAAATTCCGGAGGAGCAAGGGACAGATCAGGCATAGGAACAGAGAGCAATATCACCGAAACCCCTTTTTCACGTGCAATCCGGATCATCTCCCGGAGATTTCCGGCTGTTACACTCTGATTGGTCTTCTGGAGAAGATCGTTTCCTCCGTGGCAGAGAATAAGCAAGGCAGGTTTTTCCCGGTCAAGAATTTCCGGCAGCCGCTGCAGCCCGGTTTCCGACAACTCCCCGGGAATCCCGGCATTTACGACCCGCCTGCCAACAAGTTTCTCCAGAACAGCAGGATAACTTTCGCTTTCCCCTGCACCAGTACCGTAGGTAAGACTGTCGCCGAATGCAAGGATGACAGCGTCTGCTGCCAGCGGCGGAAGCGTGGGAGTTTTTGAGCAGGCTGCAAGCAGCAGCAGGAGCAACAAGGCGTTAATCAGGCGCCATAACAGTCTCATTGCCGTGTCTCCGTAGCCTGCTAAAGGAACCAGCTGATCGGTGCAACCAGCCACTCCAGCAGTCTGATTGTTATGCCCCGGCGTTCGTGCTCTTCAAGTGATATCCTCCTTGAAAGAGCCAGGTCATCCTCGAACATCTCATCCACCTGTTCACCGAACGTCGGACTCGATACCAGGACATTCACCTCGTAGTTTCGATGAAAACTTCTCTGATCGAGATTTGCAGACCCTATGACCGACCATCTGCCATCGATCAACATGACCTTGCCGTGAAGGATCGTCCCGCCTCTCTCAAAGACTTCTATACCCCCCTTGATCAGGGTCGCATAGGAACTCCGGTTTACAAGGCCGACGAGCAGCAAATCAATTTTTGCAGGAAGAATGAGCTGGACATTTACACCTCGCTTTGCCGAGCGCAGGAGAGCCCGGATAAACCGTGGCCCGGGAACGAAGTAGGGGGTCTGAATCTTTATGGTCTCTGTCGCTCCGGCGATTGCCATCCGGAAAGCGGCACGGATCCTGGAACGGTTATGATGAGGGCCTCCGCTCACGATAGCGATCTCATCGCTGCCCGAGTATGCGGCCTGTCCGATATCGTTGCTGCATAGCGGCATTGAGGAAGTTTCCGACTGCCAGCTTTCGCAGAAAAGCCTGCTAAGCTCTTTCACCGCCGGGCCCTCTATCCGTACCCCCAAATCGCGCCAGTACAGGGAAGTAGAGACTCCGGAATATTCATCGCCGATATTCATCCCGCCGGCAAAACCGGTTCTGCTGTCTATTACCGCAATCTTGCGATGGTCCCTCTTGTCGAACCAGGATAAGCCGTTTCGAAACGGTGGCGGGTTGAATGCGGTACAGCTGACACCTTTAGTTTCAAGGGAGCGAAAGAAAGATGCGGGTGTATCGAAACAGCCGATATAGTCGTAGAGCAGGCAGACTTCAACACCACGCTCCACGGCGTTTTTCAGTAATTCGGCAAGACGCTTTCCCGTCACGTCCGCCCTGATTATGTAAAATTCAAGATATACCGACTGCTCTGCCAGCTCAATGGCGGCATAAAGCTCATTGAAAAAATCCTCTCCCTTTTTGAGGAGGACAAGCGCGTTCCCGCGTGAAAAATTCGCCTCGGTACTGCGCCGGAACCGGTTGAAAAACTTCATGGATTCCGGAAATCTGGATTTTTTCTTTGCGCGGATCAGCGACACAGGGGACCTCTCAGCAAGGAGGCATCAGTTCTACCGAAATCGGCGTGGTTATGCCTGGATAACTTCCTTAACCCCGGGTACCTTTTCTTTCAGCGTCCGCTCGATCCCCATCTTCAGAGTCATGGTGGACATGGGACAGTGACCGCAGGCTCCGACGAGCTTCACCGTCACAACTCCGTCTTCCGTCACATCTACCAGCTCCACATCACCGCCGTCAGCCTGAAGCGCAGGCCGGATTGTTTCCAGAACTTTTCTCACCTCTTCAATCATTTTTCTCTCCTTTCCTGCAGAATTCCTCCAGAGCCAGAAGCTCTTCAATGGTTGTCGCATGCCAGACCCTGCAGCCGTGCTCTTCCGGCAGCCGGAGATCCACATCGTAGCGGTCTCCGACGAACAGGCACTCGATCGGCTCCGCTCCGATGGCGGCAAACAGCTTGGCAAGGGCCAGACGGTCCGGCTTTCCCCTCCAGAAATCCTCTATCGAGAAGATCTCCGAAAAAAGCCCTGCCACACCGATCGACCTGATGATCCTGTCTGCAAGACTCCGATTGTTGTTGGTATAAATGTAAAGTCCATAATACCTGCAAAGCCGCTCCAGCATCTCCACTAGCCGGTCGTCGCGGACAAGATACTTTTCCGGACTGACATGTTCGGCAAGATAGCCGTGAAGCTGCCTGATATCAACGTCAAGCGCAAGGCATGCGGCGCTCAGTGTCGCCTCGTGCCCGGTGCGTTCCTGAAGAGCGGCTTTGGCCCCGGACAGCTGATTTTTTGCGCTATCCGGATCAATCCCGAGCTGCAGGGCCACCCCCTCGGATGCGACGCGGTTGATCTCCGCTGCAAGCTCCCTGCTTGAGTATAATGTGCCGTCAAGATCGAATATGATCGAAGTGATCTTGCTCATGTCAGAATCCTGTTGTCCAGTCCTTGAGGCAAAGCAGATCATGGGCCTCGACATTTCCGGACTGCACCAATACCTTGAAGGTGTCCCCCATTCCGCCGTCAGGAAGCATCAGCTTTTTCAATGCCAGCCGGTCTTTCAGGCGCTCACCTTCAGGCACCGGACGGGACTCCAGAGCCATCATCTCCTCCATCATGCCGGCAGCCATCAGAAAACGGTACTGCTCGCCATACCAGACCTTCTGAAGCCCGGCAGCTTCGCCCGCCTTTATCAGAGAGGTGAAATCGACATGTGTGGTGATATCCTGAAGACCTACCCTTATGTACGGATCCTCCTCTACCTTGTGCTGGAAGTAGCAGAGGAGCGTCCCGTTCATCCGCATCCGGCCGTAGAGTTCGGGAGCAAGATAGCCGTAATCTATCGTGATCACATATCCTCTCCGAAGCGATGCCGCAACCCCCCTGATCCACGCATCGGCAGCAAGATGAACCTCGGCTCTCTGCCCGACCGCGAGTTTTACTCCGATGAGGTCAAAGTACTCCTGCAGTTCGATGGTTGAAAGGGGTCCGGGCTTTTCCCTGAAGCCGTCATTGTCAGCCCCTACCATGATTTCGCAAAGACCAGAAGCGGTCATCTCGACAATGTTTACCGGCAGTGCGTCTATCAGTTCATTCGAAAGGATGCATCCGGTGATCGAAAGAGACCCTGATAACAGCTCCGCCGGAGTGCTCCAGGCCAGACGGGCAGCATGTGACCCGAGCATTTTACGCTGCGTTTCCGCAAGCGTTGACTCTGCCTCGATCAGTCGGCAGATAACCGTCTCGTACAGAGCAGGTTCGATCTCTGCTATGGCATCCATGATATCGGCAGCAAGCCGCCCGTTACCGGCACCGGCCTCCACTATCTGAAAGTCGGACGGTCGCCCCATGCTCTGCCACATCCTGGCAATTTCCCGGGCGATGAGCCGCCCGAAGACCCGGTGGACATTGCTGCTCGTATAGAAATCGCCTTCAGCCCCCACCTTCCTGCCCGGCGATGTGTAATAACCAAGGCCGGGTTCATACAGACAGGCTGTCATGAACTCGGCAAAGGTGATCGGACCTTTTTCTTTTATCCGCTCCAGCAGGAGTGCTCTAAGAGCTCTATCGTCGGCTTGTTCCACACAGTTCTCCAGTCAGTTTGTTATAGAACAGAGGGTGCTGTTTGTCAATGAAGGGAGGCAAAGCACTCTGTTTTGCAGAGTGTGAAGACTGGTCGTGAGAGCATGCGCGCCGGACATTTCGCAAGATAATGAAATTGAATTTCATTTGCAGCGCACATCAGACCATGTTATCTTATAAGCAGGAAGAATAAGAATTTTCCTTTTAAAAAGGAGGAGTGGCGTATGGTTTACTTGGGGGTATCCGTAGCATTGGTGATCGTGGCATTGGTATATCAGGTACACAACTACAACAATTTTATTAAGCATTAACAGCAAGAAAAAGCCGGCTTCAAGATAGATTCCGGCTTTTTTTGTTCAGGGAGAGTGAACGTTTCCGCGCTTATGGCCCACCTACAAAAAGAGGACAGAACTGTCGTCACAACGACATGATAACCCACCAGAGAATGAGCAGGAGCGCCTCGGCGCCGTACATTAGCCGCACCGCCCCCCTCCACGCAACCAGGTCGAGAGATTTGAACGGATCACCGATGGCTGGTTTTTCCACTATCTCTCCGAAGTAGCGGTTCGCACCGCCGAGCTGCACACCAAGAGCTCCGGCTGCTGCGGCTTCCGGGATACCGCTGTTGGGGGAGGAGTGGTTGTTGCCATCGCGAAACATGACCCTCAAGGCGCCCTTCATGTTCAGTCCGACAAGCGGTGAGGCGATCACCATCAGCGCACCGGTGAGCCTTGCAGGGAGCCAGTTCACCAGATCGTCGAACCGGGCGGAAGCCCATCCGAACTGCAGGTAGCGCTCGTTTTTGTACCCGACCATCGAATCGAGAGTATTGACCGCCTTGTATGCAAGTCCCAGTACCGGTCCGCCGATCATCAGGAAAAAGAGCGGTGCGATCACTCCGTCCGAACTGTTCTCGGCCACCGTTTCCACCGCCCCTCGCCAGATTTCTTCGTCTGCAAGCTCTTCGGTCTCCCGGCCCACGATAAAGGAGAGAAACTTCCGTGCTGCGTCCAGATCCCCTCTGACCAAGGCATCAGCGACCAGAGCTGACTCACGGTGCAGGGAGCGTGCGGCCAGGCAATTCCAGGAAAGGACGACTGCAACGATGAAACCGGTGTAGGGACTTATCGCATAAGCCCCCTTGAGCAGCAGCAAGGCGCTGCCAGCCGTAATTCCTACGGTAAGAAGCAGGAGCAGAATACCACCGAGTCGTTCGTTCGGGATCAAGGAGCGCAGCCGTTTCTCCAACAGCCCGATCAGCTTGCCGATGGCAACGACCGGATGCGGAAACCAGCGGGGATCGCCCAGAAGCAGATCGAGAATGGCCGCAGCAGGGATGATCAGATAATCGTGATTCAACTCCCTATACCGCAGATTTCGAGCAGTCTCTTCATATCAAGACTACTTTCCAGATGTGCAGCCAGGAAGTCGAACGGATCGTTCTGTACTGCCGGTTCACGATCTGGAAGCCCTTTTCTGCGGCGAATCCGGTTCAGATAGGCGGCCCGGAACTGGTCGTTGTGAAAGAGTCCGTGGAGGTAGGTCCCGAATATCCGTCCGTCTTTTGAGACAGCGCCGTCCAGAACCTCCAGCTCCTCTCCGGAGCGACGGATGATATGGGCAAAGGGCCTGGCTGCCGGTCCGAGCATGGTCTCACCCATATGAATCTCGTACCCTTCCAGCCTCTTCGAACTTCTGGGAGCTACCTGGAAGCCTGCGGTATGGAGCTCGGCAGTCGCCTGATGCGTCTCCTTGCGGGTCAGCATGATGGTCACGACATCAAGCAGCCCGATCCCTTCGGCTTCACAGCTTTCAGCCACCTCCACGCCGGAAGGATCGCTGACCCTGCGGCCGAGCATCTGAAAACCGCCGCAGATCCCGGCGATATCCCCGGTGAAGCTCTTGATGGCAGGGATAAAGCCGTTTTCACTGAGAAAAGTAATGTCTCCGATCGTGGACTTGCTACCGGGCAGGAGCAGCAGGTCAAGGGAAGGTATATCCGAAGGATTGTCGATATATTTCAGCTGGACATCTTCCTCCCATTCAAGCGGATCAAAATCGGTGTAGTTCGATATCCGCGGGAGCTTCACGACGCCGATGCTGATTTTACCGCTATCCGGCTCCCTGCGCCCAGTCATTCGCTTCCCGAGAGCAACGCTGTCCTCTTCCGGTATCGAAAACCCGGTAAAGCAGGGAACCACGCCAAGCACCGGGACACCGGTACGCTCCTCGATGAACTTTATGCCGGAGTCGAGCAGGGATGCGTCCCCGCGGAACTTGTTTATGATCACACCCGCTATCATGGCCCGCTCTTCTGGATCGAGCAGCTCCATCGTACCCACGATCTGGGCAAAGACACCGCCGCGGTCTATGTCGGCCACCAGGATCACCGGAGCGTTTGCCATCTTCGCCACCTTGAGGTTGGCAATGTCATGCTCTTTCAGGTTGATCTCGGCGATGCTCCCCGCCCCCTCGATGACGATGAAATCGTACTGTCCGGCCAGCCGGTCAAAACTCTCTATAGCCTTTTCGAATGCGACCGGTTTATAGGCGTTGTAAGCGGCCACCTTCATGTTCCCGACTACCGCTCCCTGAACGATCACCTGGCTCCCCAGGTCCGTCGTCGGCTTCAGGAGAACCGGGTTCATATCGGTATGAGAAGGAATCCCGCAGGCTGCGGCCTGAACTGCCTGGGCACGGCCGATCTCTCCCCCTTCCGGAGTGACCGCTGAATTAAGGGCCATGTTCTGCGACTTGAACGGGGCAACGCGAAGCCCGCGATTCTTGAGAATTCGGCAGATTCCTGCAGCGATCACCGACTTGCCGACATCTGATCCGGTCCCGCCGATCATGATTGAACGGGCGTTACCCGTTCCGAGGCTGAAGGCTGAAGGCAGAAGGGCTAAAGGTTTTGACTCTCCTTCAGCCTTCAACCTTCCACCTTCGGTCTTCGCGGCGTAGCCGCGAGGAGTGACCATCCGCCCGGCGGAGTCGACAAAAGTGGCGCTGTTGCCGATGATGACGATCGAGAACATGTCAATCGAGTGTGAGAGGAGGTCCAGCAGGTTAGTCACAACCTTTTCCTCACCGTCACGGCAGGCATTGCGGACAATGCCGACCGGCGTTTCGGTGGAGCGGCAGGAAAGGAGTATCTCTCTCGCCTCCTCCAGCTGCTGCACCCTCCCCTTGCTGCGCGGATTGTAGAGGGCAACGACAAAGTCTGCTTCAGCTGCCGCCTGGAGACGCTTCCTGATTTTCCCCCAGGGGGTCAGAAGGTCCGAAAGGGAGATGACAGCAAAATCGTGCATGAGCGGCGCACCGAGGACTGAGGCAGCTGCCTGGGCAGCCGAAACTCCGGGGACAATGACGATCTCCACGGAGTCAAAGTCCCCCTTTATCAAAGGGGGATATAGGGGGATTTGCTCCGGTGCAACTGCGGAAATCCCCCCTAGCCCCCCTTTGTAAAAGGGGGGAACTTGTCTCTGCTGCTCCACCAGTTCCAGCACCAGTCCTGCCATGCCATAGACACCGGCATCACCGCTGGAAACAAGCGCCACATCCTTGCCTGTGCAAGCTATCTCGATCGCCTCCCGGCAACGCTCTACCTCTTTCATCATCCCGGAAGAGACGACCTCTTTTCCCTCCAGAAGCGGGGTGATGAAATCGAGATAGGTTTTGTAACCGACGACAACTGTGGCGGTGTCGATGGCCTGCTGCGCCGCCGGGGTAATATGGTCGAGACCGCCGGGGCCTATGCCGATAACATATAGTTTTGCCATTACTGTTTACTCCCTGACGGCAACTGCCAAAGTAACATTGCCGCTTTTTATCTTCTTCAGTAGCAGCTCTCCCCTGCCTGATGCCAGGAGTGCCGCCGGTTCGGCAACCCCGCTGGCCCCTATTGCCGTCAAGGCATGTTCCGATGGCGGGGAGGGGGTTTCGATCCCGTTAAGCTCTTCGCTCGAATAGCAGACCAGCGGCACGCCAAACCGCTCGGCTGTTTCCAACAGGCCAGGTTCGCGGCTTTTGGCCTCTGCAGTGGCAATGATGGCGATACTGGCAGAAGAAAGGAACAGTCTCTTAAGATTCGTCAGAATCACCCCTTCGATCTCGTCGGGGGAAGTGCCGCTGTTGCAACCGATACCCAGGACAAGATTCTTCGGGCGAAGCACCAGCAGAGATTCGGAGCGAAGCTGAGGCGGGATGATACTGTTGGTGACAAAGAGAAACCCTTTCGCTTCCGACCGTAATCCTGCCACAAAGGACTCGTGAAACTGAAGCCTGCCCCGGCCGTGGAAAAAAGAGCGCACCATCCCGGTATCGTCAACAACGGCGATTTTTTCATCATCGAGCAGCAAAGCATTCAGCACTTTCACGCGGCTCAGGTCCTCGATGACCCAGCCGTTGTCTTTGGCTAGCATATCGAATGACGGCAGGTCGTTCGCATCGGTCGCGGTCGTGATGACCGGTCGCGCTCCGCTAAGGAAGGCGCAGCGCTCGGCAAGTTCGTTCGCCCCTCCCAGGTGGCCAGAGAGGAGGGAAATCGCAAATTTGCCGGCATCATCCATGACCACTACGGCCGGATCCTTGTCTTTCCCCTCCAGAAGCGGTGCGGCCAGCCGGACGACTATCCCGCTGGCCATGATGCAGACAAAGCCGTCGACTTCGTGCCAGAGCCGCTCGAAAAGCAGCTTTAGCTCGCCCTCAATCGCAATCGCCCCTTTGCCGGCAGTGCCCAGGTATTTCGGGAGCGCATAAAGCTCTGCAGTCGCAAACCCGGTTTTCAGGCGGGCTCCCAGACGTGCTCCGTTTCGGGTTATGGTGATGATGGCGATTTTCATTGCGAAGACGAAGTTAATCCAGACAGGTGCAAATTGCAAGCAGAGGAGATGGATTTATGAATACTTGAATCCGTGACGGTGAGAGCCGTATCGAACGGAAACAGCCGGGGCTGATCGCCGCTTAGTCCGCTCGCGTCATTTTTGCTGGGTGATCTGTGCCGATTACGGAACAAATCACTACGGCCCAAAAGCAGAGGCGTTGCAGTGAGAGACGGTTCTCGCCGTCACGGATTCAGGCCACAGTATTCAAGCCCTGAAGCCGTGGGTAAAATTCTTGTCATACAGCTTTGAAAGCTCCGGAACCCCTTCCCTTCGTGCCTTCAGCACGTCCCCGACAATGATCAGGGCCTGCTTGCCGATTCCGGCGGATTTCACCTTTCCGGCAATATCGGAAAGAGTCCCTTCTATAATCTGCTCGTCGATCCAGGATGCCCTGGCCACCACAGCTACCGGAGTTGCGGGTGTATACGCCCCTTGCAACAGCTCAGCCACGACCTCTTCGATCATCCCGACCGAGAGATAGATCACCATTGTCGCCCCGATTTCCGCGACTTTCGAGAGCCTTTCCCGCTCGGGCACCGGAGTGCGGCCGGCAATCCGGGTGATGATCACGGTCTGCGTCACCGAGGGGAGCGTCAGCTCCTGCTTGAGTGCAGCTGCGGCGGCAAAGGCGCTGGTCACTCCGGGGATGACCTCGTAGCCGATACCAAGCCGGTCGAGCTCCGCCATCTGCTCCTGGATCGCGCCGTAGATGGAGGGGTCGCCGGTATGGAGCCGCACGACCATTTTCCCCGCCGCCACTGCCTCGGCCAT
>JBGQLM010000023.1:0-34066 GCA_041500085.1 Geobacteraceae bacterium | reverse complement strand
CGTTACTTCACTTATGTTACCTGCTCCAAGCAGTATATTTTCAATCTCGGCAGGAAAGACTTTTTGTCCGCCAACATTTATCATTTCAGATTTACGCCCGAGAATGCGCATAAACTCGCCTCGAATCTCGACATGGTCACCCGTACACATCCAGCCTTCTTCATCAATGGGGTTGGGCGCATTCAGATAGCCGACCATATTGGCTTCGGACCTTATCCAGAGAATACTATCCACGATCTTTGTTTCAAATCCCTCACCACCAATCTTGACCCAGACAGAATCATCACTTTCCGACTTGGAACGCAGCACTCCCAGCTCTGACAAACCGTACGTCTGCTTGATCCTGGCATTCGGAAAAATTTCCTTTACCTTCGAAAGGGTTGTTGCCGGCATTACTTCAGTTCCATAAGTGATCAACTTGACTGATGAAAGATCAAAGTTTTTATAACAATACGAGCCAATCAATAGATTTATAAACGTCGGCGTCGTGGGCAAAAGAGTAGCGCGAGATTGTTCTATGGCACGACACACTGTTTCAGGGTTTCGGTCAGGAAGGCATACCCCTGTTCCGCCGTACGCAAACGTGGAAATAAGTGTGTTGAAGCCGCCAAAGTGATCCAGCATGAGAAAGAGAACGGTCCTCCAACCTTTTCTCTGCTCCACAAACTTTCGCATGACCCGCTCACAGTCTTGCAGGATGCCCTTTGGCTTTCCGGTGGAACCTGAAGTGAAGACTATCAGGCCCGGCACATCTCTAGCCAGAAATGCGGTAGTTAACTCATTCGGAACCGGATCACTGCATTTCTCAAAGGTGTAGGTGTCATCTGCTTCAAATTTGAAAAGACACTCTACACCGGCAATCTTGATGAATTCGGGTAATTCATGTTCAATTGCAGTGGTGAATGGCACAAGAATAGCCTTAGCCTTCACGAGGGCAAATACGAGTGCACAGACCTGGGGAGAATATTCCGCAATGAAGCCGCAAACTGTACCTTGACCTATCTGATACTCCGGAAGGCGTTCGCTCCAGGCATCAACCATCTTGATAAAGTCAGAATAACTGAACTCCTGATTATTCCAGAACAGGGCTGTCTCGGATTTCCTGAGACGCATACGTTCAAAGATAGTATGTATTGATTGCATAGATAAGCCTGACCTGTTCCTAAATGAATTCTACGCCATGCTCCCTGAGCACAATCTTGATCAACTTGTAACTGAGTATTTCAACAACCTGGTCATCCGTAAACTCCACACCGAATTCTTCCTCTAGTGCAAGCACAAGATTCATGTGGCGGAGAGAATCCCAGTTTTCAATGGTGTCGGGAGAAGCATCTTCGGTAATCATATCCGGGTTTACGTTGAATATCCTTGAAAGCACCTCTTTCAACTTTTGTTCTTGCTGTTGCATGTTCCTTTACTCCTCTATCGCGATATATGTTATTGGCTCCAGTACGGGTACTGCAAACGGCAATTCGTAGAAAGTGTACCCTTCGCGGCCGTCCAACTTCTGGAAACCAATGGACGGCCAAAACTCGGCCACCTGCTGATTTTTATGCGTCGGGATAAACTCTGCATTCCAGACCTTTACCCCCCAGGATTTTACCATAATGGCAAAGGCCTCAAGAACAAAAGCTTTTTCGATGTTACGGCCCAGGATTCGACAACTCATAAGAAGCGAATCGATGATTCCCGCCTCCCCTTCCTTACGGGCTATCAGAACACCGGTCAACCCTGACTCGCCGAATTTGTCGCGCACTGAAAGGCTCATGACTGCCCAATCAGGGTCGCTGCATAATGCAGAGATTTTAGCCTCAGAATATCGTCGTGTAGTCAGGTTGAACTGGTTGGTCTTCTGCGTCAGTTGTGCAACCCTCGACACCTCATCTTCCTTCACAGGATGAACGGTTATGGAAAGCGACAATGATGCGAGATACTGATCCAGCGTTTCGAATTTTGCCTGCTCGTGTTTACGGCTTGCCTCGTGACGGTACATCTGTGAACGCTGCCGATCTTCCGGGCTGAGTGTAAGAGTGTCGAACAGCCCGTCACGGTTCAATAATGGCGGGTAGGTGTAAAGCTTCTCCGGTACCTGCAATACAGTCACTTCGGGAAGCATATCCCGTATGAGACCACATTCAACAGGGTTGTCATCGACAAATACAAAGCTGTCAATACCCAGGTTCAGCTCTGCTGCCAGGCTTCTGATGTTTGAGGCTTTGTCATTCCAGTTCACACGCCACGCAGCCAGATGTTCACGTTTCAGCAGGCAGTCTGTATGACCTTCGAGCACATCCCATACTTCCTGCTCGTTATTTTTGCTGCAGATGGCAATCAGGACGCCCCGTTCATGAAGCCTGAGTATGCCTTTTTGAAACTCGTAGAAAACGTTACCCGGGTAGGAATAACGGTCAAGCTTGATCCCTTGCAGCCCATCCTCGCCTATTACCCCGCCCCAAAGCGTGTTGTCACAGTCCAGAATCAGGCATTTTTTTGATTTACCCTTAAGCGCTCTGGCTATTTTTACAAGCTCCAGTGCGTAGAGATCCAGAAAAGCTTTCTTGAAAGGAGCCTTGGACATATACCAGAAACGATAGTCCATGCTCTCGTTTGCGCCCAGCAAGCGGACGAATCGTTCCCAATCCACGAGGATAAAGCGCGCGGGTTTGGAAAGTACGTGTTTACGTATCAGCTGGTTAAGTTTAAGCACTTCATTGTGGCAGCTTGATAAATCCTTGACACTGCTGATGCCGAAGTCGGAATAAAAAGGAGGGACAAAGGTATTCACTGCAATAACTGCATCCGTATTTTGAGCGATTTCGGCAAAGAGCCCGGTCAGACTAATCATGACGTCGTCAGCTCGCCAGTCACCGCGCCAACCTTCAGGTAGATAAGTGTCCAGGTACAAGGCCGGCACAATAATATCGGGAGATGAGCTATAAAGGTGGGAGCTTCTGTCCAATACCTCCTGATGTACCATATCGTAATTACCAAAGATAATCTTCGGTTTAAGGCCACTTGACAGGCAATGGCATTGAATATAAGGCTCAATACCTTCTATCGTGAAGTTGCGCAGAAAATTGAACGCCACCGGGATTCCTGAAGAGTCTCCGGACAACTCCGCTGAATTGATAAATTCCAGCATCTCTGACAGGTTTGCCGTTTTTTGAGCAATCGAGGCAGCGTCATTAAAACTCATAGCATTACCTGTCCGCCGTTGATCCGGACTGTTTCTCCAGTAACAAAATCTGCACTTTCCGAAGCAAGATAGCTTACCGCACCGGCAATATCACTGGGCTTTGCAAGCCTTCGCAGCGGGGTTTTTGCCGCCGTCATCAATCGGGTTTTTTCCGGTATGTCTGCAATCAGTTCAGTATCGGTCATTCCTGGGGATATCATGTTTACCGTTATACCCAGAGGAGCACATTCTACAGCAAGAGATTTTGTTAAGCCGTGGAGAGCCGATTTGGCGGTTACGTATGCCAGCAGCTCTGCAGGCGGGGTTCCTTCGATGTACTGGGTGGTGAAATTGATTATTTTCCCGTACTTCTGGCTCTGCATTATCGGCAATATGTTCTTGGCAAGGAAGAAAGCCCCTTTTACATTAACATCAAAGTGGGACTGAACCTCCTTCCAGTCCAAGGATCCAAATTTACTATTGGTGACTTTGACGGTGGCGCAGTTGACCAGAACCGTAATTGTTCCGAAGTGCCTGACAATTTCCGCAACCATCATTGTCATCTGGGCTTCGTCGGTAATATCGGCACTGTACAAGTGACATTTCCGTCCTGCGGCTGAAACCGTTTTCTCAAGTTCTTTGGCCGCTTTCCTGTTTGTAAAGTAATGCAGCGCTATATCAAAACCATCCTTCGCAAGACGTGTGGTAACAGCCGCCCCTATCCCCCCCGCAGCACCAATCACAAGTGCAACTTTTTTCAAGGGAATGGTTGAAACGTCAGATTGAAGCTCTTTCTGATCAATAATCTTAACCTTCGCGGTACCTACCGTCACCTTCTGGAGGTTCTGATTAAATATATCCGTTTGCAGTTCTATAATCTTTTCGCGTTCGAATTTGTTTTTTACTTCAGCCTTTACGGTAATTTTGTCACCGACTCTTACCGGCAGCATGAATTCCAGATTCTGCGAAAACCAGAGAGCACCGTCTCCGGGAAGCTTTGTTCCAATAACAGTTGATATAAATGAAGCACCCAACATTCCGTGGACAACCGGCTTTTTGAATGTTGTATGACTTGCGTATTCGCTGTCAACGTGGATTCTATTATCGTCACCAGTCAGATCGACGAATTTTTCCACATCTTCAGAAGTGATCACGTGAACAAGTTCTGCCCGATCTCCAACTTTGATGTCATCAAACCGGCTCATATCTGTTTCCTTTTAAGTATCGCACAATAGTTAATGGTGATTTTTTTCTTCACAATAACGTCCATTGGCAGATTTTCTACAGGCAACACCCGCTCCTCTTCGATGTCAAACCCACATTCATGCAACATATCTACGATCTCATCAACAGTCTTGAAATGATAAACATGATCAATTGCAGGAGCATTAACACAGGTCGAAATAAAGACTCTTCCGTCGCTTGCGAGTAAATCGTAAAGCTTGCGGAGCAGCTTTTCAGGGAAGTTCACATGCTCCAACACTTCGCCCATTGTTATGAAATCGTATTTCTCGTTGCTATCAAACTTGAGGATATCCCTCGTACAACATTCAATGGATGAGGAATCGTGTCTGAAATAGTTCATTATGGACTTTGTTATTGCAATGGATATCGGACTTATATCCACAGCAGTAATTCTTGTTCCCATTGGAAGGGACTCCACAGCCTTGTTCAAAAACAATCCATGGCCCGGGCCGATTTCGAGATATGAGCGCACCCCTTTACTGAATTTCTTTATCCCGTCGGCAAATGACCGGTACATTTCAAAATGAGTTGACCATAAAAACTGTGATATGGCCAAGCCTATCATGTAAGATTTCATCTTTGCTTCATTACTGTACACCTCATCGTATGCTTCCAGATGTTCGTCTACCGTATATCTGCCTGTTTTCATGAATTCTACCTGGCATTTCATCATGTTTTCGCACATTTCCAGGTAGGCGGAAACAGCATAGTCCAAAGGGATATTCTGACTTTCAAGGTAGCCGCCATAGTTTATCGCAAACGCTTCGGCTTCTTCAAAAAAAGCGTCATCCCTGCCAGCCAAATACTGTTGGAGCTTCTTTTTCTGAAATGGGGATTTTGCAATTACTTTATCAACAATTTTATCGAAATTTTCGGTTCTCATTTTATCGGGTTCTCTTCCAATTTTTTATTCAAGAATAAGGCTAGTTTTTTTAGGCCTGAAATGACAACGAGCCATCAGTACCAGCGGACGACCGTAGCTCCGAAAGTAAAGCCAGCACCGACGCCCGAGATAACCACAAGGTCGTCGCGATTGATTAGCTTTTTCCTCACTGCATCGCACAAGGCTATCGCAAGCGAGGCATCCGCGGTGTTTCCAATGTCTGCTACATTGGTATATGTCTTATGCATTGGCTGCTTCATCTTACCCATAAGAAACTGGATTAGATTGAGGTTTGCCTGATGGAATATGAAAAAATCAACATCTTCCGGCGTCTTATCAATCTTCTCCAGCACACGTTTCACCACTTTTGGCTGATACTTGACAACCTGTTTCCAAACCTCCATTCCATTCATTTCATAGAACTGCAGCACAGGAAGCAGATTCTCCGCCCTCAAGGGATAGCTCGACCCGCCGCCACGCAGTCGCACAGCATCGAAGACAGTACCGTTTGTAAAAATATCGTTGGCAAGGATTCCGTAACCCTCCGGGACACGGCCAAGAATTGCCGCACCAGCACCGTCGCCAAAATATATGGCAGAGTCCGGGTCATGCCAGTTTATGTAGCGGGATTGCAATGCCGTCCCGATTACCAGCGCATGGGAAATCGAGCTGTCGCGGTACATGCGATCCGATGCAACAGTGAGACCGACCTGAAATCCTGTGCAATTAGCCATAACATCGAAAGCCCCCGCATTTTTCGCGCCTAAAAGCTCCTGAATTTTGCAGGCCATCGCCGGATATATGTAGTCACCTGTAAAAGTGCAGCATATAACAAGACCGATCTGTTCCGGGGAAATGCCTGCCATCTCTATTGCCTGCCTGGCTGCAGCCACGGAAAAACCGGATGCTGTATCGTCATCTTCGGCTATGAATCTTGCCTGAATTCCCGTTTTCTCGAAAATGGTCCCTGGGGGGAGCTTACACTGAGCTTCAATCTGCTCATTAGGCATACTTTTCCGGGGAATAAATTTCCCTACACCTATTACCCCAATTCCCTGAACGTCACTTTGTGTCATGTAAATGATCTCACGTTGGCTGGTTAATGTATAAATGCATCATGCTTTGGTGGCGCTTTGCTCGCTTCCAGCCACCAAAGCCTTGCCTCGGCGACCGTCCAGGGCTTGCCATGCCCCGGGAAAATAACTGCATCGTCATCTGCTACCCTGAGCAACCTCGCGATGGATTCTTCAATGGCGGCCTCGTCTCCTCCCGGCTGGTCGGTTCGACCGACATAATTTTTCAGCAAAGTGTCACCGGTAAAAAGAAACTCGTGAAAAAAATAAGAGACACTGCCTGCAGTGTGCCCGGGAGTATGGAGGGAGATAACTGAACTCCCGCCGATGGAAATTTCCAGCTCATCCTCAAACGCGATGTAGCGGACAGGAGCAGCCATGGCTTTATTGCCATAACGCAAGGCATAGAAAGGAGCCTGGCGTAACAGCCGGGCATCTGCTTTGTGAACCAGGCTGGAACAATTGAACTTTTCTGTAATTTTCTCTGCTGCACCGACATGATCGAAATGGCCGTGAGTCAGCAGAATATGCTGGAGCCCTCCGGAACCGCTCTCTTCGATAGTGGCAATGATAAAATCGGCATTTGAACCCGGGTCGACAATAAGCTGCTCTCCTGAAGTCACACTTGTGACCAGATAGCAGTTTTCCTTCCAGGTCGCATCGGCAACGATGGTCTTTACGATGAGATCACCTGTTTTGTGTTCATAAACACTTGGAACGTTCATCTAGGTTATCAACCCCATATGTATGACCTCGCCGGTTATACAAGCGCTTTCAGGAGCTGAGTAAAAAGAGACGATATTGCATATCTCTGCGATGGTAACTGGACGCTTCAGGGTCTGTTTTTCCAAAATGCGATTTTTCCATTCTTCGCCAAAAGCCTGCGATGCTTCAGTCTGAACAAGTGAAAGCGCTATTACATTACAGGTAATCCCGAGCGGAGCAAGTTCCCGCGCCAGCACCTTTGTCATTTCAACGATAGCACTTTTAGTGGCCGAATAGAGAGAGGTACCGGATTCATGCAGGCAAGTCATGATGGATGATATAGTGATAATGCGTCCTTGCCGCTGCAAAATCATAGCCTTGGCAAATTCGCGGCAGACCAGGTAAGTCCCGGCAAAATTCGTACGTAGATACGATTCAACCAGGCTGCCCGGAGTAACGGTCATCGGAAGTACAGACTGAACCATCCCCGCGTTGCAAACCAGTATATCTATTTCAGGAACGCTTTTTTTTACGTGGCGCACCCATGCGCGGACCTGTAATTCATCTCCGATGTCGACCTGCATGTGGTGATATGAATCGTTCTCTATTGTCGCTTCCCCTCGACTGCATCCAAAAATAGTATAGCCCATTGCCAGATAGTGCTCGGCCATGCCGCGGCCAATTCCCCTGCTCGTCCCTGTGATGACCATGACTGGATTCGTACTCGCCATTATATCCGCTCACCCCTGGGTAATATTTTCGATATATTGTGCAACAGTGCCGGCTGACAAAAATGGGTTATTGATATTTAAATCATTGATATCTGTTAAAACAAGGTAGACTTCATCTCCCACGATATCGCTTACCCGCTCCTCCAAATCCGAAATAAAGGTTACAAAGCCCAGTGAATCAAAGTTCGAACCAACTCCTAATATTACTGTATCTGGATCCAGATTACTATTTTCATCAAACATGCCGGATGCTTTCATACTGTTAAATACTTCCTGCATTACTGATAGCGCTTGTTCGCGTGTCATTATTCTCCTCCTGAAATATTTAGACATTTATCCAAAATCTGCGAACCAGTATAGAACCGACAAGCCCTTTCTAGCCGGCAACAAATATTTTTGGATCAGTTTTCATCTTGTTTGAACATCCCTAAACGCGAGAAAAAATCATGTACAAGTGCATTCTTAAAGAAGTTTTATAGCCTTTGCATAACCGATGCGTCAAGACATATAATCTGTGAAATAGCTCATCTTTTAATATGTTTCTTGATTTTACTGCCCAAAACTGCAAGTATTCGGGAAATTTCAAGCAAGGAGATTTTTATGAGCCAGATACCGTTCATCGACCTTAACAGGCAGCAGCAGAGAATACTTCCTGACATAGAGCGTAGAATGGCTGCAGTATTGAAGCATGGTCAGTATATCCTCGGTCCGGAAATCGCAGAACTTGAATCAAAACTTGCCGGATATGTTGGAGTCAAGCACTGTGTAACTGTTTCAAGCGGAACAGATGCCCTCCTCATCGCTCTTATGGCTATCGGAATCAAGCCTGGCGACGAAGTTATTACTACTCCGTTCACCTTTATTGCAACCGGTGAGGTGATCGCACTTTTGGGAGCCACGCCTGTCTTTGTGGATATTGACCCGAGGACATACAATATCGACCCGTTGCTCATCGAAGCCGCCATAACGCCCAGGACCCGCGCAATAATGCCTGTAAGCCTTTACGGGCAGTGTGCAGAGTTCGATGCCATTAATGCAGTAGCCGCCAGACACTCGCTTACTGTTATCGAGGATGCCTGTCAGAGCTTTGGCGCGACCTACAAGGGTCGCAAATCATGCGCTCTTTCGGATATCGCCTGCACGAGTTTTTTCCCTTCAAAACCCCTTGGCGGCTACGGAGACGGCGGTGCATGTTTTACAAATGATGATGCAGCAGCACTGAAAATGAGACAGGTGATGAATCATGGCCAGGACAGAAGGTACAACCATCCGATAATCGGTATCAATGGCCGACTGGATACTCTTCAGGCTGCTATCCTTCTTGCGAAACTCGGGATTTTCGAGGAGGAGGTTACTCTCCGCTCCGAAATAGGAAATAGATACAGCAAGGCATTTGCTGAAGCTTCTGCAGGGCTGGTCACTCCTTTCATCGAGTCCTACAACACCAGTGTTTATGCACAGTACACAATCCAGATTGAAAACAGGGATGCGGTTCAACAGGCTCTTCAGGCTGCAGGTGTTCCTACTGCGGTACACTACCCGATACCTCTGAACCTTCAGCCGGCCTTCGCTGCTCTTGCAAAACCCGAAGGGAGCTTCCCGGTTGCTGAATCCGTTGCAAATAAGGTGATGAGCCTGCCTATGCATCCCTACCTGGATGAAGGGGTCATGAAGAGGATTGTTGATGCAGTTACGGCACAGCTGTAACTTTCACTGGTAACATCAGTGTAGATAGGCCCGAATTGGAGACTTAATGCTTACAGGTAAACAGAAAAGATTTTTACGCGGGCTCGGACATGGTCTCAAACCTGTGCTCATGGTGGGAAAAAACGAAGTTAATGAATCGCTGGTTTCCGAAACGGATACAGCACTATCGGCACATGAACTGATCAAGGTTAAGGTACTCGAAGCCTGCGAAATGGATAGGCATGAAGTTGCAGAGACACTTTCCAAAAATTGCGGCGCAGATGTTGCGCAGGTTCTGGGCAGGACTTTTCTGCTCTATAGACAGGGTCAAGAACCGGCTATAGAGCTGCCAAAGGATAATCGAAAGTAGTCGAGTTGCTTTAAAACACTCAATCTTTCCAGTAGATGGCTGTAACCGGACACCCGTCTATGCATTGCTGAATTTTTTCTATTGGTGCTCCTTCAGGATTATATGCTATTGAAGCACCGTTTTCCAGCCTGAACACCTCAGGCGCCACTGATACACAAAGACCGCAGGCTATACAAGCTTCACGATCAACTGCAACAATCTTTGCCATAAAATTACTCCTTCCCATTTCAAATCAATTCCAAATCAAGGCATTTCAGCCTTGATTTGGAATTGGTATTATACCCTTTCGTACGGCTCGAAAAGTCTTTTATATTCATCCAACGCGAATCTGTCAGTCATCCCGGCAATATAGTCGCATATTACTCTTTCCGTACCGAAAACCTCCATCTTTTTGAGATATTTGACCGGTAGCAGTGTAGGATATGAGAGGTAGGTCGTGAACAGGTTCGTAAGATATCGCTCCGCCTTGACCCTCATTCTCTCGACCTTGTAATGATGGTAGAGGTTCTGCAGAAGGAACAACTTCAGTTCCCGGTTTTTTCTGGAAAGTTCCTGACTAAAGCCTGCCACAATCCTGTTGACCCGTCTCAGGTCCTCAACTGATTTAATGGCGTTTTCGGTTATTATTCTGGATGTTTCAACAGTTATATCATTTATGAAGATTCCGATCAGCGAACTGATTGTCTGACATTTCATTCGGACAGGATCCGCATCCGGAAATCTCATCCTTACATCTTCATGCACTTCACGCCAAAGCTCGACCTCTGAAAGCTGCTCGATTGTAATGTAGCCTGATTTAAGGCCATCATCAATATCATGGTTGTTGTAAGCTATTTCATCTGCATAATTTATGAGCTGTGCCTCTACGACAGGAACAATTCCCGGGAGGAACTGGTTAATCTCTCCTGTCGGGGTATCATACGGCGAAGAGTGCTTGATAAGGCCCTCTCTCACCTCGAAAGAAAGATTCAACCCATTGAAACCGGCATACCGCTCCTCAAGCTCATCCACGACCCTCAATGATTGGCGGTTATGTTCGAACCCGCCGTGATCCTTCATCAATCGGTTAAGAACTTCTTCTCCCGTATGGCCGAATGGTGTATGCCCAAGATCATGAGCAAGCGCCAGTGCCTCTGTCAGCTCCTCATTAAGTCCCAGACGTCGTGCCACCGCCCTGCCGATCTGAGCGACTTCCAGAGAGTGGGTAAGTCTGGTTCTGTAGTAATCCCCTTCATGGTTGACGAAAACCTGTGTTTTGTACTCAAGTCTTCTGAATGCTGCTGAGTGTATGATCCTGTCCCTGTCCCGTTCGAAAGCAGGCCGGTTGTCACGAAAATCTTCATGGTAACGCCTCCCGAGCGATTCAGAACTTTTTGCCGCAAACCCTGAAAGGTCCGGACGCTCGGTTGATTCCAGCACCATCTTATCACTCCTCAATTTCAAATCTGTAAGTCTTAAGATACCTGCGTCAATCTTTCTGTCAATTGGAAATGTTTGCTTGACGGCCCAATAGGGCCATGATAAAGAGGTAATTCTTTTAAAATCGCGTAAATAAGGCTTTTAAGATGCCTTTCGATAATTTCAGACAATATATCCCCGCCCCTGTAAAAGATCTTCTCGGATCAGGGAGCAGGGTCTGCATAATAAATGGAAGCAGCGTTTACGGACTGCTGTCTGATACCCCTTTCATCATAATGGGGTGCAATACACGAATCAGGCACGTTATTCCGGGGATTATGAGGGCGGCAGAAGAGCTTGATGCACTTGTTGCCTTCGAGCTTACCGCTACCGAAGGCGGGCTTGACGGCGGCTACACCGGGCAGACGCCGGATCAGTTTGTCAAGAGCCTGGTAGAGTATGCCGAAACCTGCCGTTTCTCAAAACCGTTCATCATACATGCCGATCACATAACCATCAAGAACAGCTCAGACCGGGAACTCGACTCTGCCCGTAAGCTTTTACAGACCCAGCTCGCAGCCGGTTACAGCTCTTTTGCACTTGACGCTTCGTTCTGCCCCATATCAGATAATATCCGTATTCTCTCGCAATTGATTCCGATGCTTCAAAATCATAATGTCGGCCTGGAGGTCGAACTCGGAGAAGTGACTCCGGTAGGGAGAGAGTCGAACCTTACCACTGTCGAGGATGCCGAGGAGTTCTTGAGCGGCCTTGCCGCACACGACATAACCCCGCATCTCCTTGCAATCGACAATGGGAGCAAAAGCGGAAACTATCTCGACGGCCAGCTCGTGAATATCGATCTCCAGCGCACCGGAGAGATTTTCGAAACAGCAAAAAGATTCGGCGTTTCCGGACTGGTTCAGCATGGCATTACCGGGACTCCTCTGAGAATAGTCGGCAGGCTTGCAGATTACGGTATCAGAAAAGGCAACATCGGCACTCTCTGGCAAAATGTCGCCCATGCCGGCCTCCCTCCCGAACTGGTCGATGAGATGCGTGACTGGGCACGTGAACAGAAAAGGGATATCAAGTACGCTACTGCCGTCTTTGCCGATCGGATCAACACCATTGACCAGGAAGATATGAAATTGATTGCCGACCTTGCCTACCGTGAGGCCAAAGAGTTCATTACCGCTTTTCACGCAAAAGGGAGCGTTTCAAGACTGGCTGAAGCGTTGAAACGGCATTGAGGGTAATTTCCGGGGCTGCACGGGGAAGAACCCTTCATCCGCCTGCCGGGAACAGGATCAGACCGACTGCCGACAGGGTGAAGGAAGCAGTATTCAGCTCTCTTGCAAGCAGATTCGGCTCATTTGAAGGGCTCACCATCCTTGACCTTTTCTCGGGATCGGGAAGCCTGGGAATTGAAGCATTGAGCAGGGGATCTAAAAGTGCGGTCTTTGTCGACTCGCATCCTGACTCAATCCGATTGTCCCGCGAGAACCTTAAACTGACCGGATTCGAGAAGGCGGCGACCCTGATAATGATGGATGCTGTCAAGGGACTGCAGCACCTGTCCAATATCGGCATGACCTTTGATATAGTTCTTGTCGATCCGCCATATGCAGATAAGGAATTGGTCAACAGTGTAATCAGGCTTCTTGGCGAATTAAACCTGACCTCACTGGACGGAGTGCTGGTCTTTGAAACCGATAACAGAAGTGAGCTGCAACCACCTGACAAGTTTCAGCTCTCCAGCAGAAAAGTTTACGGCGACACTGCAATCTGGATGTTTTACCGGATTGACTGATTTCCTGGCAAGAAGTACATACCTGTCACAAATTTTTCAGAGGTCTGACCATGCCGCGTAAAATAGCCGTATATCCAGGATCTTTCGACCCGATAACCTACGGGCACCTTGATATAATCAACAGGGCACTCCGGATTTTCGACAATATCGTTGTCGCTGTTGCGTGCAACAGCACTAAAAATTCACTTTTTGAGATTGACGAACGGATTGACCTCATTCGTCAAGTTCTGGATGACAATGATCGGGTGAAAGTTGACACCTTCGACGGACTTCTGGTAAATTATGTGCTTTCACAGGGGTCCACTGTCATCATCAGAGGGCTAAGGGCGGTTTCGGACTTTGAATACGAATTTCAGCTCGCCCAGATAAACAGAGGCATTACACTTGAAGTCGAAACCCTCTTCATGATGACTTCTGTCCCCTACAGCTACCTCTCGTCATCCGTCGTCAAAGAGATCAGTTCGCTAAAAGGCCCGGTGGACACTTTGGTGCCGCCACCCGTGAAAAAAGCACTTGAAATGAAGTTTTCAAACTAGCTCACTAGAGACTCAAGGAGAAATCAATGAATCCATTGGCTGTTGAATTAAACGATCTGCTTGCCCAGCACAACCCGCATGTTCTGGAGATGCTGTCCGATCTGGGCAAAAACCTCTTTTTCCCAAAAGGGATACTTACCCAGTCGGCTGAAGCCAAGGAGAAGGCGCACAAATTCAATGCCACCATCGGTATCGCCACTGAAAAAGGCGGGCCGATGTACCTGCAGTGCATTCAGGACAAGCTGTCCGCCTTTGATCCAAAGGATATCTATCCCTATGCCCCGCCTGCCGGCAAGCCCGAGCTGCGTTCCCTCTGGAGGGAAAAGATGCTGCGGGAAAACCCCAGCCAACAGGGGAAGCACTTCAGCAATCCCATAGTCACCAATGCCCTGACCCATGGTCTCTCCATCGTTGCCGACATGTTCATCGACAAGGGAGACCATCTGATTCTGCCTGACATGCTCTGGGGAAACTACAACCTGACCTTTGGTACCTGCTGTGGCGCCATACTAAAGAAGTTTCCAACATTCACTGCCACAGGCGGTTTCGATATCTCCGCGTTCAAAGCTGAATTGAAGAACAGTGCCGAAGAAAAGGGGAAGGCGGTGGTTCTGCTCAACTTCCCCAACAATCCGAGCGGTTACACTCCGACCGTTGCCGAAGGCGATGCCCTCGTAGCCGCCATCAAGGAGGTAGCCGAGTCGGGCTGCAATATCGTTGCGATTACCGACGATGCCTATTTCGGTCTCTTCTATGAAGACAGCCTCAAAGAATCCCTGTTCGGCAAACTCGCGAATCTCCATCCCCGCATCCTGGCTATCAAGCTCGACGGGGCCACCAAGGAAGAGTTTGTCTGGGGCTTCCGTACCGGCTTCGTCACCTTTGCCGACGGCAACGGTTACGAAAACACCCCGGTCATGACTGCCCTCGAAAAGAAAGCCATGGGGATCATCCGAGCCCGTATCTCCAACTGTCCGCATCCCTCACAGACGTTCGCCATCGAGGCGCTCCGTTCGCCAAAGTTCCTTGAGCAGAAGGAAGAGAAGTTCCAGGTGCTTAAAGGGCGCTCCCTCAAAACAAAGGCTGTTCTTAACAGTGGCAAATACGACAGTGCCTGGGATTACTACCCCTTCAACTCCGGCTACTTCATGTGCCTGAAACTCAAAACAGTGGATGCCGAAAAACTGCGTGTCCACCTGCTCGACAAGTACGGCGTCGGCGGCATCTCCATCGGCAAAACCGATCTAAGGATTGCCTTTTCCTGCATCGAAGAGACGGACATCCCCGAACTCTTTGATATCATCTACCAGGCGGTTCAGGATCTGACCTGACAAGTAAGAGTCAGTCCGGATTGATGGCTGATAGAAAGCTTAAGTAAGCTTCTACAGTTTAATATTATCGACAAGGCGGGTGCCTCCACCCGCCTTTTTTCTTTCAGCCCTCCCCTGTTGAATATTTCTATCACTTAAATACCTGTTCTTCCTTCATGCCGGTACCTACCTTAAACCATGATTAGAACATCCGGATAACCCTCACCGCCGATCTTCATGGCAAACCCCTCTGACAAACCATGTTGCAAAAAAGACCGGAATATCGCAGAGCGATATATGGAACCATTCTGTCGGCACTTGTTGTGCAATAACGGATATATATTCAAGAAACTGGTTATATGCATAAGGTGAGGTGATCATAATTGACAAGCGAGTTAGGAGCATAAGTTCAATTACATAAAACATAATGATAACGATAATACTCAACCACTCGCGAGGGTGGGGCGGAAAGCCTAAAGGGTCTCAAGGAGACAGCCGGGTTGCCGAAATATCAACAGGATATTTTTGCCCGGCTTTTTTGTTTTTTATATATGCGGCAACTATTCACACATATCGTTAATTAAGGCATTCTTGGGGAGGATAGTAGATGGGCATCATAAAAATGCACGCAAAATCCCTTATTGTGATGTTCCTGATACTGCTGACTGCAAACCTTTTTATCCTGACACAGGAGGCAGAAGCCGCCCTGGCCTGTTATAACTGCCATGGCACAAACAGCACACAAGACATCCGTCCGGTGGATGCTCCTTCCAGAAGTCCTTCATCTGGCGGTTTCCAGGGGAACCATCGAACCCATATGGGTGAAGGCGCTGCAGCTGCCTCGTGCGCCAAATGCCACCCGGGAAGCGCCGGCTACACTTCCTCCCACCGTGACGGGTTGATCAAGACTTCCGCCAACATCAACCAGTCACCCCAAAATGCGGTGTATAAGGATACCACCTCCGCTTTTCCCCAATCAGTGGCCCCCAACCCGGGAAATTGTACCAATGTCAACTGCCATTTCGGGAAAATCACACCACAATGGGGCAGCCCGGCTCTCACAGCCACCGGCGACCAGACCTCAACCGGCGATTGCACCCTCTGTCACAACGCTCCGCCATCTGACGGAAAACATGGGGGAAAACACAGTCAATATTATGGTAACGGCACCATTGTCTGCAGCAAGTGCCACCCCAATCACCGCGCCGAAACAAAACCATTTGCCCATGCCACCAGTGCCGGCCTTCGTCCGCTCGCCGTGCAATTCACAACATCTCCAAATTCCGGCGGAAACTACGTCAACGGGTCGGTGAATTATCCTGACTATCTAAGCCAGCTCTCCCCTCGAAACGGCACCTGCACCAACTACTGCCATAGCGACGGCCACAAGGATGCTGGCGGCAATACCAAACCGGCAACAATTGCTCTTTCCTGGTCGGATTCGAAATCATCCACATGCATTTCCTGTCATAAAGGGAGCACTCTCGACGACAACACCCAGGCGAACTGCGCTGCGATCGGAGGAAGATGGGACCCCACACAAGGCGCACAAGGCGCACAAGGTCTCTGCTTCCCTGATTTGACCATGTCGACCAATGCCCATCATAAACTGGTCGGTCCACAGTGGATCAGGCAATATCCGTGTGATTATTGCCATTTCAACACGGTTGTTAAACTGGGGAACATGTCTTCCATAGCAACTCATGTGAATGGAACCCCTGATATTGCAATTAATCCCAGGTGGAACATCGTCGGTCGGTCGGCGCCAAGCTACGACGCTGCAAATAAAACCTGCGACAACATTTACTGTCATAGCGACGGGACGACCGATCCTGACAAGATCAAGATTTTTAAATGGACCGACACAAACGGCAAGTGCAACTCCTGTCACGGACACTCGAAAGAAGAGAGTTGCAGCATCGCCGGCTGTCATGACGGCACAATGCACCCGGCCACGGCCACCGACTCGGCGAGGATCTGGCCGATATATACCGGCTGGCCTCCAGGCAAGGAATGGATGTCGGCTATCCCGATGTTTCCTAATCAGGGCGTAGGTACGCCACGCGCCAATTCACACCCACGCCATGTACAGTCCGACTATGCTTGCGATGAGTGCCACGCCGCGACTATTCTGAGCAATGGCAATTGTCCAACCTGCCATGCAGGCGGACTTCCTGCTACTGGAGTCATGAGCGAAGTCTCTCATCTGGATCGCAACTTTCATGTCAACAAGATCAAGGATGTGGTCTTCAAACAGGGGGGGACCTACAATGCGGACAAGTCCTGCTCAAACACTGCCTGTCACAAGGATGGCGCGGACCCTGTATGGGGAGGATCGGTCGGTAGCCAGGTCGTCTGCAAGAACTGTCATGGGACTTCCGGCAATGATGTGGATACCTCCGTCACTACCGGCGGCACTAAAGCCAAAATCAACCTGACCGAGTGGGTGACTTCAGGCCATGGCAGGTATTCCACCTCCGGACGCTATCCTGTCAGCAAGAATCCCGCGGCCAATTTCCCCGGCGATAACGCCTGCTGGTACTGCCACGATAACTCCGTCTTTCATAATGATCCCAATAACGTCTTCCGGCTCAGGCAACATTCCCAGTTTTCCAGGCGGTTTGAAGGGGAATGCGTCTACTGTCACATGACCCGCTCGCAGAGCGAGTGCCTTGACTGCCACAACAAGAAAGAATCCATGGCTCCTCAGCTTGCCAATTTAACCACTGTTCGCACCGTCCAATGGCCGGACGGAACAGCCGTAAGCCGGCCCGATCACAGCAACATGCAAAACGTTTCCTGCATGACCGACCAGGGCCCAACACAATGCCATTCCAGCGACCAGAAGACTCACAATACCGGCGCCGGCGTCTGGAACAGCGATCAGAAGGCGGATGTCAAAAACCAGTACGTGATGATGGGGGTATGCCTCAAGTGCCATGATGACGACACAGGTGGCAAGTGTGCCAATTGCCATGACTACATTAATGATCCGGTTAATAATCCTCCGGAGAAATATGTTCTTGGATTCAACGGAGGATCCGGCCAGATCAAACCGAAAAAGGCGCGTGCCTCGTCCGTTCATTTCGGCTACAAACATTACAACGATTTTATTAAGAGCGGAGGATGGACGAAAGTATACTCGCCCGTCAAGTCGTCGTTATTCGGCACCTATTCGGCGTATCAGGGCACCTGGAAAGGGGGCAAGTTCTGCTGGGACTGCCATGACCCCCATGGCGATAAAAACATCTATATGATTCACGACCAGGTGGCTACCTCTACGGACGGCAGATTCGGTATCCCCTATACGCGGGCTGCTGTATCGTTTACCAGTACGCAGAGCGGTACTGACTATGCAAGAACTTCTGCTCCATACAACGGCATCTGCAACGTCTGCCACTCTCCCGACAGCAAGCATTACCGGGCCGACGGCGGCGATGGTCACAATAGCGGGTCAAGGTGCACAAACTGCCATCAGCATCGTTTTACCGACAGCCACGCCGATGATCAGCCTTGCAACACCTGCCATTTGAACAAGCCGGTTCCGAGGCATTCGGCCTTCGGCCAACCGCGGGATTGCACAAAATGTCATGCCCAAACCATCGGTAACCGCACCGACGTAATGAACAGCCAGTTCGCCGGCAACTCCCATCACATCCAGGGAGTCGACGTAAAAGCCAAGCAATGTTACGCCTGCCACTGGGAAGCAACACCGGAAGGTCTGATCGATGTCCGTTATCACAAGGGTTACAACTACCTTAACTATTCTTCGACACCGAAGTCCCAGGTTGATCTGGTAATCTGGGGAGCCGGCGTGCGGCCTACGGTTTACAAACTCTATTCAACAGCAACACAGTTCTTGGCAAGTAATGTCAGCAGCGGTGTTATCGCCACGGAACGCGCGGAAGTTGCCCGGATCACCCCTCACTGCATCAGTTGTCACAGCGACCAGAACAACAACACGCAACCTTTCGGCGACTGCAAGACTCCGCGGCAATATGCGTGGGACAAGCAAAGCATTGCCGCACGCTACTCACAGACCGGGACTACAACATGGGGCAAATATCCGACCAACGGGAAGAGCGCCCTTACCAAGGCCTTCTCGGCTCACGGCAACGCAGTCGCCAACCAGGGCGGCTATAATTCAGCCACCGGTATCGATTCATCCATCAACAACTCCAGAAACGGGCAGTTCAACGTACAATGCTTTGACTGCCACAATTCCCACGGCTCCCGTGTTGTCGGTACGACATCGAGTTACGTGACCTTCAATGGCACCAGGAATGGCGCGAACATGAAGGAAACCCAGGCCGGCAAGGGAGGATACAAATACAACTACAAGGCCAAGGCCAACGCCAGTGACGCTATCAACCCCTACAAGGAAGGGGGCGGACAGTGCTTCGACTGCCACATGAACGCCGCTCAAAATGCGATCATTCCAGGCATTGAAGGTTACAGGACTCCGTGGGGTTACCAGACCACCTTCGGGGCAACCGCAAAGATCAAGGGATATCTGGATTCGGCCAGCTTCGGCCAGTCACCGACGGCATACATGACGCGCTATCCCTTCAAGGCCAATCAGATTGCCGGTGGTCATCTCAAAGCTTCGAGCTTCCTTAACCACTCAACCGGAGCACAAAACAGGATCAACGGTCTCTGCACACCCTGTCACGACCCGCACGGAGTGACCCCGACACTTGGGGCCAAACAGCAATATGCCGTGCCAATGCTGAAAGGCACATGGATGACTTCGCCATTTATGGAAGACGCTGCAAATCCGGGTTCCGGCGGTGTAGGCTCCCCTGACGCCGCTACCAACCATGCCCACATTGAAAATATTGTGACTGAAGATGATTCCAGGTTCGCCGGACTCTGTATGCGCTGTCATTACAAGAATAACCTTACCAACGGCACGGACCATACCTGGAAATCACAGGACCGGGTACACGAGTCGGTCAGAGGATGGAAAACCGCCAACGCAACTATTATGCACAATTTCACCTGCTCCAAATGCCATGCACCGCACAACTCAGGGCTGAATCGCCTCATGGTGACCAGCTGCCTGAACTCCAACCACCAGGGACAAAGGGCAAGTGGTGGTGCTCCTGTTGCGATTTACGCTTGTGATCAATATGAAGGTTCGGGTGATTCCGGCCCTCAATGCAACCAAGGCAGCTTCCCGAGAGGTCAGGGTTATTACAACGATCCTGGTTCAAATTGCCACCCGACCGGCACCTGGCCGGATAACTCCTGGAACAGGGTGATGCCATGGTAAGCGCCATAAAGATCATGACGAAAGCAATCGGAGAAACGATCGTGAAAAACAGCGCAATTGTAGCCACATTCCGGCATAAACTCGCTACCGTCCGCCAGTTGCCGCCTGTTCTCTTTCTGACCTCTTTGATGTTATCAATCATAGCTACCCAAGCATTTGCCGCCGGCGATATCATCTGGCAGAGTGCAGATACGCAGCCCGGCAAGCAGCAGGCAATCACTTCGGCATATGATTCCCAGGGAAATGTCATTATTGCCGGCTACCAGAATCTCGACGGCAAAACCGATAACGACTACTACACGGTCAAGTTCAAGGCAGACGGCAGCGGAGTACTCTGGAGTGCGATGTACGACAATGTCGTCGGATCGGTCCAGATCAAAGGATCTGACCAGATCAACGACGTAACAGTGGACTCCAACAATGACGTCATTGTTACCGGAACGGTCTGGAACGGAATCAATCTCGACATCCACACGGTAAAATACTGCGGAGCGACCGGTTCCAGCTCCTGTGGCGGCAAAAACGGCGGCGATGTGCTCTGGGAGCAGACATTCAATGGCACAGCCAACGGCAATGACGCGGGATCCGTCGTTAGCGTTGACCCGGGCAATAATGTTTATGTTGGAGGGTATTCCCAGAACAGCTCCGGCAAAGAGGATTATCTCCTCCTCAAATACCCGTCCGCCGGCGGCCCACCCGTCTGGCAGGTTCGCTACAGCGGGCCGGTCGGCTACCCCGGCACCAACAAGATTACTTCGATAGCCGTCGGGGCCAGCGGGGTCGCGGTTACCGGTCAGTCATGGAACGGAACAGTATTTGAGTGCGCCACCATAAAATATGACCTCCAGGGTAATCCAGTCTGGCCGCAGGTGAAACGCTATACCGATGGTCCCTACCCTTGTTTCGGCAAGGTGGTTAAAATGGACGGCTCAGGAAACGTGATCGTTGCAGCCTCAGCCTCTAACGGGCTCGATCTGGATATTTATATTGCAAAGTATGCGGCATTGGATGGCTCTCAATCATGGCCCTCGACATTTGATGGCAAAGACAGTGACGAGCCAAAAGGGATGGCGATAGACGCGGATGGAAATGTCTTCGTAACCGGATATTCAATGACCCAGACCGGGCATTATGATTTCTATACCGCCAAGCATGACGGCGCAAACGGTAACGTCTTATGGAGGAGTATATTCGATTCAGGGAATGGCAATACCGACATAACAGCTGAATCCGACGCCATTGCCCTGGACCCTTCCGGAGGCGCACTGTTCGTAACCGGGTATACAATAACCGGCGGCATCTCATCTTTCGAGACCCTCAAATATAAAATCGACAACGGAGAAGTCATCTGGCAACGTCTTTTCAATGGCACGGCCGGCAAGAACAGCCGCCCTGTCGGTTTGGGACTCACTTCAGACGGTGATGTACTGATTGCCGGCTGGGCCGATACCGCCGCCGATCTGGATTACGTCGCAGTCAAATATGACCGGGTGATTTTGAACCCGCCGACCAGTCTGACCGCCCAGACCCTTTCCAGCACAAGCATCAAGCTGACCTGGTCAGACAATTCATCTAACGAGGATGGCTTCAGAATCCAGCGCTGCAAACAGTTCAACTGTTCGGGTACGGACTTCCTGCCGTTAACCGAATTGGGCCCTGGAGTTACAACCTTCACGGACACTGCACTTGACAAGGACACCTATTATTCCTACCGGGTGCAAGCCTATATCGGGGATACCGGTTCTCAGTACTCCAACACAGCCCAGGCCTTGACAACGAACGCGACAACTGTTCCGCCAACTTCGCCGTACACCTATAACGGCCTTGCCGATAGTAATGATTATGCCTCTGCCATTGCCGTGGGGCCGGATAATAACCCCGTTGTCACCGGCGCCAGCCATGATTATTTTCCCGGTTATTCATCGGGAAACCTCACTTGGGACTACCTGACCATCAAGCTCGACAGGAACACCAATATCCCGATCTGGTCAGAACGGTACGATGACCCCACAAGCGCTTCGGATGTCGCAACCTGTATTGCCGTCGACAGCGCCAACATTGCGACGGTTTCGGGTTATGCCACCCTCAACAACGTTAACGGTGTCGATGTCAATTCGCTTTTCACCCTCCGTTATAAAGCCACAGCCTCATCGCCGCAGGCACTCACCGCCGACCAGTATAACGGACCTGGGGCCACGGACGACCGCGCCGTGGCTATCGCCACAGCTGTCGATGCCTCCAACAATGTCGCGGTGGTCGGCTATGGCAAGAACACCAGCGGCAACGACGATATCTACCTGTTGAAATATGATGCCAACGGCACCCGGCTCTGGGACACCACCCCCTTTGACGGCGGCGGGGATGATATGCCTTCTGCAGTCGCATTCGCACCGGACGACAGCATCTACGTAACAGGTTACAGTGAAAAGATCCCGGTCACCGATCCCAAGACCTACAATTTTTATACGGCACGGCATAACGGGACAAACGGCAATCTTATCTGGCGCGATGTCTATAGCGCGGCCACGGCAGCCGGGGATAACAAAGCTTACGGATTGGTATTTGACGCCAGTGGTGATCTGTATGTAACCGGTTACTCCACCAATGCCTCGAACAATAAAAACTTTTATACCGTCAAATACAAAGGGGCAAATGCCACTGCCCAAAGGATCTGGCACAGCTCTACCGACGGAAGCAGTTATGGAGATGACAGGGCAATAGGGGTAAAGATTGATCCGATCGACGGGAATATCGTTGTCGCAGGCACCAGCAAAAGTCAGGCAGGTGATATGGATTTCCGTGTCATCCGCTACATCCCCCTGACCGGATTTCCCGTTCAGGACAATCATATCGACTGGGACAAGAGTTACCAGAAACCGGGCAGCGATGAAACAGCTCATGCGATGGCGATTGATTCGAACGGCACCGTATATGTTACGGGTGATACGTATAACGGTTTGACACGGGACAGTCTGACGGTTGCATTCAGCTATCGTCTTGAAGATATTGTCAAAGTTACCGTCTACAACGGAGTAGCCGATAAGAATGACAACACGGACGCACTAGCCATAAATTCAAATGATGAGGTTTTTGCGGCGGGATACACAACAAAAAGTGACAACACCACCGATCTGCTTGTCTACAAGATCGCTCCTCCTGCTCCAACATTCCCTGCGCCACTTACCAGCGCCACCCCGACTATTACTACGGTGACCCTGACCTGGCCAGTCAGACCGGCCTACAAAGACGGCTATAAACTGGAACGTAAACCCGGCGACTGTTCAGTCGCCAACACTAACCCTTGGGGTTCCGCCACGACATTGGCTGCTTCGGCATCAACATATACCGACATAAACCTTATCCCCGGCACGTCTTACTGCTACCAGATTCAATCCTTCCGGAACAGCGATGCCACGGTTTCCCGATGGAATCAGGTCGCAGTGACACTCTCCCCCGCCACCGCACCTTCCGGCCTGACGGCCACAGCATCAAGCACACAGGTTAATCTCAGCTGGTCGGATAACACAACCGACGAAACCGGATTCAGGATTGAACGATGTGCACTCGTAACCTGCAGTGACACCGATTTTGTCCAGGCGGGCTCAATCATACCGGCAAATTCGACCAGCTACAACGATGTCGATGCCTGTTCAGGAACTGCTTACAAGTACCGCGTCACAGCAGTTGGCTCAGGTTGGGTATCTTCCCCATCAAACATCTTCACCGCACCTGTGACCTTAACCCCGGCCGTTCCCGTGCTCACGGCGGCAAGAGCGTCCGAAACGCAGGTTAACCTGACCTGGACCGACAGCAATTCCGATCAGAGCGGCTATACCGTGGAACGGAGTCCGGACGGAACTGCGTATGCGTCGATTGCCTCTGGGCTTTCCGGCAATGCCCGCGCTTACAACGACACGACTGCAACGCCAGGAACCACCTATTACTACCGGATTACCGCCTACAAGACCGCAACCTGTGGCTGGAGTTCGGTGAGTCTGCCGAAAAGCGCAGTCACAACCATTCTGGAACCGAACATCATCACAGCCACGGCAAACAGTACGACGCAGATTACGGTTGGCTGGTCTGACCGGACAGTAAGCGAGACCGGCTTCAAAATTCTGCGTTGTCAGGGAAGCGGCTGTACACCCGATCCAACGCCCATATTCACCACCACGGCTAATGCGACCTCGTATATCGATTCATCCGTCACTGAAAACACCACATACAACTACCAGGTTGTGGCAACGAACAATACCGTACCATGGGACAGCGTGCCGAGCGCAAAGGTGGAACGCGCCACTCTCACGGCTACAACCCCTTCAACTCCTTCGGCAAACCGGATTTCCGAAGCGCAGATCAATCTGGCCTGGTCCGATGCCTCAAATAATGACGAGACCGGCTACAAGATCTACCGCTGCGAAGGCTCCGGCTGCACGCCGACCTTGCAACTCGGCAGCAACCTCGCTGCCAACACCTTCAGCTATAACGACACCACCGTATCTCCCGGCGCCACCTACGTTTACCGGGTAGCGGCGTTCAAGGCGGCCACCAACGGTTGGGAAAAGGTAAGCGCGTCTTCAGCACCTGTCACTGCGACCATTCAGGAACCGAATAACATTACGGCAACAGCAAACAATACAACGCAGATTACAGTTGGCTGGTCTGACCGGACAGCAAGCGAGACCGGTTTCAGAATTCTGCGTTGTCAGGGAAGCGGCTGCACCCCCGATCCTGCGCCCATCTTCACCACCGCGGCCAATGCGACCTCGTATGTCGATTCATCCGTCACCGAAAACACTGTCTACAACTACCAGGTTGTGGCAACGAGCAGTACTCTGGTCTGGGACAGCGCGCCAAGCGCAAAGGTCGAACGCGCCACTCCTGCGGCCTCAACTCCTGTGCTTGCTCCCGTGACCCGCGTCTCCGAAGCGCAGATAAATATCACCTGGACTGACACCAATACCGACCGGACCGGATTCCGGCTCTGGCGTTGCGCCGGCCCGGCATGTTCGAACTTCACCCAGGTAGGCGGCACCATAACCGCCCCCCTAAACTACAACGACATCGGCCTCACACCGAACACCAGCTATACCTATTACGTGGAGACTTTCAAAACGGTCACGACTGAAAGATGGGCAAAGCAGAGCGGTCAGCTTTCGACAACAACAACTTTGCTGGAGCCGAATAACTTTACAGCCACGGTCAACAACACAACGCAGGTGACGCTTAACTGGGCCGACCGGACAGCAAGTGAAACCGGCTTTGAAATCTGGCGTTGTGCCAATCCTCCTTGTACTACTACGTTCCTGGCGACAGCTGGAGAAAATGTAACCTCCTATCCCGACACCTCGGCCTGTTATGGGACGCCATACATGTACCAGGTCATGGCTACGAATAGCCAGATTCCATGGAACAGCACGGTCGTCTCGCTGGCCTCTGTCGTCACCCCTTCATCACCGACAGCGCCAACCAGCTTTTCGGCAGCGCAACAGTCCGAATCTTCCGTCAAGCTTGACTGGAACGATCCCAACAGCGATGAGAGCGGTTACAAAATAGAGCGTTGCACCGGCGATAGCGCCTATTGCGGCAGTGACGATGCCAAATTCACGGTAACCTATTCCCTCTCAGCCAACACGATAACCTATACCAATAGCGGGCTTACCCCCAACAACACCTATACTTACCGGGTGCGGGCCTATAAGAACGCGACCTGCGGCTGGAGCCTGGTAAGCGGAACACAAACCGTAACCGTCACCGTACCGGCGCCAACAGGCCTGACTCTCCAGACGCTCTCCTCTACCGCTATCAAGCTGACCTGGACTAATACGACGCTTACTGAAACCGGCTTTGTAGTCGAACGGTGCAGCGGTGCCGGGTGCAGCGACTTTTCAGTTCTTACAGCCTCTTCCTCCATCGCCGCCAACGGAACCACTTTCACCGATTCCTCGGCTTGCGGCGGAGTCTCCTATACTTACCGTATCAAATCGAAAAATGCCGGTCTCGGCTGGGAGAGCGGTTACAGCAATCCGACAACCATTGTAACGCCTCAGCCCTCCCCGTCTTCCCCCAACCTTCTTCTGGATCCTAACTTCGAAGATGCGGCGACCGGGTGGGCACCCGCTCCCGAAGGCGGCTCGGCCGCCGGGGCAAGCATCGATACGGCTGTTTTCATCAATGGCGCCAAAAGCCTCAAGGTAGTCGGCGATGCCTCAGTGGTCATGGGCAGAGCTCAGGCTGTCCCGGTGGCCTCCGGGCAGTATGTCCTGTCCGGATACGTCAACTCCAACTTGACCGCCGGGACAGCGACCTGCAATGTCTACGGCACAGGCATTACGTCCGACCCCGGCTTCAGCATTGCCGCAAACGACCCGAGAAATAACACCTGGGTGAACCTGAACGAAGTGGTCACCATACCGGACGGTACAACCTCGATAGCAGTCCAGTGTTTCGCAACCGCCGGTTCCGTCGGTACGGTTTATTTCGATGCCTTAAGTTTCAGCAAGACTTTCTCAGTGACACCTTTATCGGTAAATGAAGCCGGCATCAGACTGTCCTGGCCGGACGTCAGCTCCGATGAAACCGGCTACAAGATTCTGAAATGCACTGGATCGGTCTGCTCGCAGACAGGCCAGGTTGGAGCCAACGTACTGACCTATATCGATACCGGTCTCACCCCCCCCGGCACATCCAACAACTATCAGGTACTGGCCTACAAGACATCCACCTGCAGTTGGGCCTATCCGGCCAGTTCGATTGTCACTGCTACTTCCATGTCAACACCCCCTGCGCCCAGCGGGCTGTCTGCAACAGCCAACAACAGTACACAGATTACCGTTTCCTGGACCAATAACACCTCTTCGGAAACCGGTATCGTTGTTGAACGCTGCCAGGGAACCTCTTGCACTTTTGACGGATCCATTCTAACGACAACCGGCCCCGGCATAACTTCGTATGTCGACACAGCCGTAGTCAACGGAACCAGTTACAGTTACAAGGTAAAGGCTGTGAACAGCACCCTTGCATGGGCAACGGCATACAGCTCTTCCGTTACGAGCGCTACTCCGGCTGCAGCCGCTCCTGTTCTGGCTGTCCCTACCTTAATTTCCGACACACGGATCGATCTTTCCTGGACTGACCCAAATTCTGACGAAACGAATTATCTTGTCTTGCGGGACAACGTTGTCATCGCCACCAGGCCGGCAAGCAGCACCCTCTACAGCGATACCGCTGTCACAGCGGGCAACAGCTATACCTATATGATCAGGGCCGTCAAAACAGCCACTAACCCCTGGACCGTTGACAGCAACACCAGGACGGCATCGCCTTCCACACCACCGCCTTCTGGTCTCAGCGTCGCGGTTGCCGGCTCAACACAGCTGAATCTGACCTGGGTGAACGGCACCACCACGGAAACGGAAGTCAGGGTCGAGCGCTGCCAGAACGCCGGATGCAGCAATTTTGCCGAAATCGCGGTAATCCCCAAGGCCCAGCCCGATACCAGCTATCAGGATACCTCGGTTGTGCCCGGCGTAACTTATCGCTACCAGGTAAGGGCTGCCAACACCACCCTTGGCTGGACTTCTGCCTACAGCAACATCGCTACTGGCACCCCGACTGCCTTAACGATACCCGGTGTTCCTACGGCAACCAGGGCATCCGAGGTGCAGATCAATCTTTCCTGGAGCGTCGTCTCCGGAGTCAGCGGTTACAATGTCTATTACTGCACCGGAGCAAACTGTACTCCAACAACCTTTGCAGGCTCGGTTTCAGGCGCAGCCACTACAACATTTCAGCATACCGGGCTGGCGGTAAACACCAACTACCGCTATGCCAGAACGTCCTACAAGACCGGCACTCCGGGATGCCCGGATACCACAACCTGCCAAAGCGACCCCAGCACAATTACAACAAACACCTTGACCACTCTCAACAGCCCGACCGTATTCTCCGCCTCGGCAGTGAATTCGACCAGTGTGCGGCTGCAATGGACAAACAACACGACTTCAGAGACCGGATTCGTCGTTGAGCGCTGTACTCCTGCCGGCTCCTGCACCTTCGCGGAAATAGCCAATACGGCCGCACCGCACGACACATCATGGACAGATACCTCTGCTGCCAAAACAACCAGTTACCAGTACCGCATCAAAGCGGCCAATACTGCCTGGACAACGAGCGCAACCCCCGGGTTCACCGGATACAGCAACACCGCAACCGTATCAACGCCGGACGCCGGACCGCCGTACCCGTTTACAGCCGCACCCAGCACCAATAAGGTTACTCTGACCTGGGGGGACAACTGCTCCGCCGGCACTCAGGAAGAGGGATTCAATCTGCTGCGCTGCACCGGCAGCGGCTGTGACCCAGCTACTGATCCGTCAAAGATCGTAATCGCGTATCCAGGGGCAAACTCCACCAGCTCTGTTACCAAAACCGATGCAACGGTTTGCAGCAATCAAACGTACGTCTACAAGGTTCAGGCATACAATAACACCAACCATCTGTGCGACTTTGCCAGCAGCACGCTAGATCTGACAACGGCAACTCCTTCTAATCCAGTGCTGACGTCAGTAACGCGGGCATCTGAAGTCAAGCTGACCCTTGCCTGGTCGGACACCACCCCGGACACGGCAAGCTATGATATCTATCGCTGTGCTGGCAACGGCTGTGCCGATTTCAGCAAGATCGCCTCGAAATTCGGCGCTCCACTTACATACGATGACATCTCTGCCCTGCCGGGAACTGCCTATACCTACCAGATTCGCGGCAATGGCGGGACCGTGAGCGGCTGCGGTCTGCCTTGGCAGACAACAAGCAACAACATCTCCCAGGTTGCCAATATCAATGTCCCCTCCTCATTGGTGGCAACTGTCATCAACATGAACCGGATCAACCTTGCCTGGGCGGACACAGACACAACGACCTCAGGCTGGAAGATCGAGCGTTGCGCTGGCTCCGGCTGCACCGATTTTACCGAAATAGCCTCACTCGGCACCAAGACACCGGTAAGCTATTCCGATATCAGCGTTGCCGCAGGGACAACATATCAATACCGGATCAGGGCAACAGGATCGATAACGCTTTCCGGAAACACCTACTACTGGGTTTCCGATTACAGCTCAGCTGCTGGTGCAGCCACTGCCATGCCAATATCACCTTCAGCTCTTACGGCGACCACGGTCTTCTCCTCACAGATAAACCTTAACTGGACAGCCAGCAGCACAACAGATCTTGACGGTTATGTCATTGAAAGATGCAACGGTGCCGGATGCATGGATCTTACCCAGATAACCACGGTCACTCCATATACTGCTACCACATATACCAATACCGGCATCAATCCATCCACAACCTACCGCTACCGGATCAGGGGGTACAAGACAACTGGAGGAGTCTATAGCAGCTACAGCAATATTGCGGAAGCGGCTACTCTGATGGGAGCACCCGGGTCACTGACTGCCAGGGCAATCGGTTCCCATGCGGTCAAACTTTCCTGGAGTGAAGTTTTCCCCGGTCAGGACAGCGTAGCGGTAATGGTGCAGATATGGAATGGCGAGTGGGTTCAGCTGGCAAACGTCGATGGTGCTACCAGCGAGTACACCGATATTTCCGGCGTCAGCCCGCTCTCAACCTACACCTATCAGGTCCGGGCCTTCCGCGGCAATTCATATGCGGACAGCAACCTGGCTTCAGTGACCATGCCGGGCTATGCCCCGGCAGACTCGGCAATATGTGTTGCCGGCCCTCTCCCGAACCAGCCGCAGATTACTTCTACTCCAGTAACCGTGGCCAGCGAGGGGGTTTTGTACAGCTACAACGTTGCCGCAACTGCCATGGGGAGCGGCAACAGCATTACCTCCTACGCCCTCGCAGTAAAGCCGAACGGCATGAACATCAACCCGGCAACCGGAGCAATCACCTGGACCCCGGATTTTACGCAATCAGGCAATATGAATATTACCGTTCGGGTAACCGACACTCTCGGCGTTACGGCCATCCAGAGCTTTGTGATAGCAGTAACGAACGACACTCAGTTGCCACGGATCACCTCGGCTGCCGTCACTACCTGTTACGGTGTAACCTGCACCGTCGGGCAGAATTACAGCTATCAGGTTATGGCAAATGATCCCGAAGGAAACGGTCTTACCTACAGCCTGCCAACTGCGCCAGCCGGCATGTCCATATCATCCTCCGGATTGATCTCCTGGACAGCAGTGACCGGCGCAAACAGTGTGATCGTTTCTGCAAGCAACGGGACAAAATCGCAAAGCCAGAGCTTCAGTATACCGGTCACTGACTATCATCCCCTGGTGATTACCTCATCACCCAATACCAGTGCGGTCAATGGCGCGCCATACACTTATCAATTGACGGTCACCAATATCGACAGCTATCCGCTCAGCTATTCCCTGATATCCGCTCCTGCGGGGATGACCATCTCTTCAAGCGGCACTGTCACCTGGGTCCCAACCTCCTCACAAAGCGGCGACACGCAAATCACGGTCCAGGTATCCGATCACAGTACAGCGGCTCCGGTCACACAGACATATACCCTGACGGTTTCCCAGTACAACGTTCCAACTGTAACGGCGATACCTTCACAAACAGCCTCCGAAGGTGTGCTGTTCAGCTATCAGGTAATTGCCACAGCGCCGCTTGGCGGACCGCTTACCTACTCCCTCATCGGCGCACCAACCGGCATGAACATATCTTCGTCAGGTCTTATCACCTGGACGCCGGCAACTGGTCAGGGTGTCAGCGGAGTATCCATAACGGTAAGGGTACAGGCCGGAAGTGTCAGCGCCAACAGTTCCACCCAATCGTTCTCTCTGAATGCGCCCTACATATCATCCACCCCCGGAACAACTCCCCGGGCTTCTGTCGGTGTTGCCTACAGCTATACCGTCACCTCGAATGCAGCAGGCTGCACCGGAACCTGCACGCCGGTCAGTTATTCGCTGATCAACAGCGGCGCTACACCGCCGCCAACGGGCATGGTCATTAATTCTTCTACCGGCGTGACCAGCTGGACGCCGACAACACTGCAGACCGGCTATATTCCCGTAACGGTTAAAGCAACCTTCGGTTCGTCCGGGAAGTTTGCCACCCAGACCTTCAACATTGCCGTGCCCTACATCAATTCGACGGCAGCTGCTACTGCAGCGGCAGGCTCGGCATACAGCACAACAATAACAGCCATGGACCCGGCTGGCAGTGCCTTTACCTACTCGCTAATCAATACCCCGCCAACCGGGATGAACATCAATTCTCTATCCGGGACCGTCTCCTGGACCCCAAGCCAGGGCCAGGGAGGCAACAGCATCCCGGTAACGGTCAAGTCGATCGTCAACGGGACGGCGCCGGCCATCTATGCAACCCAGAGCTTCAACCTGTCGGTGGTTTCCATCACCTCAACGCCGGTAACTACGGCACTGGCCGGCTATGCATACAGTTACCAGGTGAGCGCCACCGGAACTTCCCTCACCTATAGCCTGGATACGGCGCCTTCAGGTATGACCATCTCTTCTTCCGGGCTTATCAGCTGGCCGAGCCCGACAACAGGCAATATCCCGGTAACCGTAAGAGTAACTACCGGCGGAATTTCCTCCGCCACCCAGCCGTACACGCTTACGGTTTCAGTTCCGCCGCCACTGCCTCCGGCACCTGTTCTTAACACCCAGGGCGGCGGGCTTAGCGGCTACTGTTCGGTACAGCATGCCTTCAGCTGGAGTGCAGTAACTCCGCAGGATGCCAATCCTGTCTGGTACAATGTCCAGATCGATACGGTCAACACATTCAACAGCCCGAATCTGCAACAATCCGGCTGGCAGGCCGGCACCAGCAGTCCGATATATCTGGGTCTGTACGGAGGGTCATCCGCCCAGACCTGGTACTGGCGTGTCCAGGCACGGGACAACGGCTATCCGCAGTTGATGACATCGTCTTCTGCAGCTTCTTTCACTGATGGTTCGGTATCCTGGGATTGCGGCTGCGACAGCACCTGCGTCAGCAGTTGTCCGTTGGTCTATTCCTGGAATGGCTCCGGGTACGGCTATGAAACCGACCTGCAAGGGCCGGCAATATCGCAGATCAAAAAGGGGCTCAGGAATGTCACGCTCTACCAGCCGTCCTACATAACCCTGGAGGATCTGGTCCCGGATGCAAGTAATCAATACAAGGTAAAGGTCTGGGAATCCCTGATCGAAGCAACCCTGCTGGATGAGGCAAAACTTTTAGCCATTGACGTTCCCGAAGGGTACCAGATCGCCTCATCAGGTGCAGAAAACACCTATTACTACGGCTATGCGGACCCGTTCAAAATCTACACCTTGAAAGACCCGGTCCTGCCCCTGACGGCAACTGACAAAAACGGCACTAATGTTCTGCCAACGCTCCTTGCCGTGGATGACAACCCGGCACCGATGACCGCTGATGATCCGGATAATTTCTACACTCTCGATTTCGGCACGATTCAGCATCCGGAAAATGCAAAACTGGTTATTGACAGCTGGCAGATCATCAATTCCAAAATTTATCTCTCAACCGTGACCATCCAGCCGTATATCGAGGTTGTGGACGGGAACGGTACCTGGGTCAAGGTCAAATCATTCGGCATGCCAATGGGCGACCTGAAGACCATGATCGTCGATATTAGCAACAAGTTCCTGAGCGCCGATCAACGCATCAGAGTTCATCTGGGTATCAAGAAAGCACAGGTCTGGGTAATCGACCGGATCAGTCTGGATGACTCGGCGCCGATAAACATCACGGTACAGGAACTGACGGCATCCTCCGCCAATCTGCTGCAGGGAGGACATGCAATCAAAGAGATGAATTCCGAAAAGCACCGGATTCTGGTACACGACGCGAGCATGCCCCTTCATCCCGAATATTTCGGTTACGGCAATTTCACCCGGTATGGCGAGGTTGCAGAACTTGTGTCCGGGCGGGATAACAAGTATGTCATCATGAACTACGCCGACATGCTCGACCTGACCTTCCCGGCGCTGCCGGCTCCCGGGCCCGGCATGACAAGAAGCTTTATCCTCAAAGCCGACAATTACTACAAGGAGTTCAAGGATTACAAGTATCTCGAACCGCTCCCGTTCCATGGCATGAGCGATTATCCGCCACCGGCGCCGGAAGCGTACCCGACGGATGAGGACCATAATCAGTACCGGCTGCTATACAACACCAGGGTGGTCAGCCCTTAACAGAGCATTTTTATCGTCAGCCATCCCTTGATAAGGAAAGAGTCTGGCAAATATCTTGCCAGACTCTTTTACTTTGTTTTCAATACCGGTTACTAATTTATCAACTCAATCACTATCAGACTTCCAGCCGATTTCGCCTACATGTGCGAATAGGAAAGAGATTGAAAACTGTGGTCTATGCCATGAGTATCCATGTGAGTTGATAAATACTGTTTTTGAGGAATCTGAGAGATTTCGCTCTCAAGCGGTCTTGGTCTGTACCATGGAAGAAATGAATATACTCCACAAAGCCTTCTTCTCCAAGTGGCAGAATCTAGATAAGATTCGTTTCGGTAAAAATAAAGACAGAGAAAAGTAGAAGAACTGCCAACCACGGCATGACTAGATGGGAGAAAGGATGACCTCAGCAGACCTGGTAACGCCCGGACCGGCTCGTTTGGCCCTGTTCGGCACATATGCCGTGCTTAGCGCGATCTCGTTCGTCGTTTATGGCGCAGACAAGCTGGCTGCGAAGCACGGACGATGGCGCACACCGGAAACCACTCTCCACCTTCTCGCACTGGCAGGAGGCTGGCCGGGTGCGCTGGCGGCTCAGCGCGTCTTCCGGCACAAGATGAGCAAACAGCCGTTCGGGATCATCTTCCGGTGCACGGTT
>JBGQLM010000022.1:0-34277 GCA_041500085.1 Geobacteraceae bacterium | reverse complement strand
CCTCGATGTCGGCTCATCGCATCCTGGGGCTGAAGTAGGTCCCAAGGGTTTGGCTGTTCGCCAATTAAAGCGGTACGCGAGCTGGGTTTAAAACGTCGTGAGACAGTTTGGTCCCTATCTACCGTGGGCGCAGGATATTTGAGAAGAGCTGTCCTTAGTACGAGAGGACCGGGATGGACGTACCTCTAGTGTTCCAGTTGTCACGCCAGTGGCAGTCGCTGGGTAGCTATGTACGGAACGGATAACCGCTGAAAGCATCTAAGCGGGAAGCCTCCTTCAAGATTAGATATCCCCGGGAGCAATCCCCTGAAGGCCCGTTGTAGACCACAACGTTGATAGGCTGGGTGTGTAATCACAGTAATGTGTTTAGCTGACCAGTACTAATCGGCCGTGAGGCTTGACCATAAAAAAAGAAACCCGGAAGGGGCGGGTAACACCGCCCCAACCGATATACGATCAAAGAGCTGCGCAGATCAGAACTAATATGCGATTGCCGAGATAGATTTAGGCTTCGTCCTGTACCGTTGCACGGCACAGGATAAGGAGTCGGATGCTAGGCGCGCGAGGAGTGAGACGTGAGGCGTACCTGAAAGGTACGTTGAACGGATCGCGACGAGTGCAACAACGCAGCCGGCCCTTAGCCGAAGCCGCACAGTTTCTCGGTGGCTATGCCGAGGGGGTCACACCCGTTCCCATCCCGAACACGGAAGTTAAGCCCCTCAGGGTCGATGGTACTGCATGGGTAGCTATGTGGGAGAGTAGATCGCCGCCGGGAATTTTATTGAAAGAGCCCCATCACTGCAAAGTGGTGGGGCTCTTTTGCGTCCGGGATCTGATCTTTATCATTTCTAGCGAGAGTATGTCTATAATCGCATTGACAGCTTACGGCAACAGGTGATAAGTATTCAAAAATAGATTGATCTGTAATGAATAAAATATACCAGGAGGTTAAGTTGTGATCGTTCGTATTCTCATTGTTGCCGTAATGTCTTTTATTGCCACAGGCTGTGCCATAGGCACTACCAGTCTTAAAGTGGAGCATGCACCGCTGGAAAAAGCCGAGAAAAAGAAGCAGGGAAACATTCTGCTTAAAGAGTTTGTGGACAAGCGAAAAGAGAGTCATGAATACATCGGCAACAAGCGCAACGGCTTCGGGATGGTTCTGGGCCATATCGGCCTGGAGAACGATGCCAGGCTTGAGCCCCTTCTGACACGCTACTTTGCCGAGGCACTGACTGAAGCCGGGTATAACGTGGTTACTCAGGCCGACGCTCAAAGTGGACAAGTAAAATTTGACGCAATCGTCGATGGCGAGATTATCGAATTCTGGCTGGATCTGTACATGAAGGTCTGGCATAACATCGAAGTACGGACAACGGCAATCGACCCTGCCGGTAAGGCGGTTCTCTGGGAAAAGACGATCAAGGCTGATCAGTCCAATGTATTATGGATCGGTGCTACCGGAGAATTCGAGAAAGTAATCAGCGAGTCGTTAACAAAAGCGCTTAATCAGGCTGTGCTAGAATATAATTCGGACGGGTTCCAAACGGCGATAAGGAAGTAGTTATTCATAAATGCACTTATGCGGTCGCACTCATGTGGTCGCCGCCGGGAATTTTATTCGAAGAGCCCCATCACTGACAAAGTGGTGGGGCTCTTTAGCGTTCGGGATCTGAAAGCGCTTTAAATCAAACAACCCGCCTGCATCCTGGGCCGCCAAGGCGAGGCGGACGATGAAGCTCTTCCCGCCGGAAAGATTCTTGTTGGGAATCGCACGATCACTTACAGAAAATAAATCCGTCCCATTTTCCCTTTTCGTGTTCTGACAATGCATTCGGCCTCCTGTAATTATTAGACCGACCTCAATTCGACCTAGATCTCTGGCTCAAGGCAGCGTTGAGCTCTATTCCATCTCGAATAATAAAACGGGACGTTATAAAGTGAGCGTAAATGTTCAAGATATTCCTTATCCGCTACTTCAGGAATTGCATCACTCACGAGAACAAGCTTCACTGCCTTATTCGCATTATGATAATTTGAATACTCAATCAGTTGTCCAAGCGCGGCTCTTATGCATTTTTTCACACTGTTTTCCATTTTAACTTCATAGAAGGTGTTCCCAACCGCCTCTATCAAGGTTAAATCAACAAATCCCCTCTCATAAAGAACGTTATTTGCTCCTTTTAAACCTACCAAATAATCATATACAAGGCGCTGCAATCTATCATGCTTGGGATCGTATGCCGTTCCCTCTGTGGCGGCACGCGTTCTGGTGTCTTCAGATTTGAGGTTGGCATCATTTGCAGCGGCGATATTTTCCGAATTAATAGGCGGTTGATAGTCATCATTCCAATTAAGTGGATGATATCTGTTAAGAGTCCATATCTTGTGATCATGACTTGTAACAACCATCGGATCATAGAAATGAACATCTTCTTGTTTAAATCTCACGTTAATGATCTCGTGAGCAGGAGCATTATTAATGATTGAGGGATTTATATTCAAAAGGCCCAATTCATGGGTCATCTGATCTATCCATCCATTCTCTCGCATTTGCTTTAGAACCCATTTAATTTCAGGATCTTGGGGGACAAGCATATTGTCAATTCGGCAAACCAATAGTCGTTCGCCATCTGGGGTTACTGTATAGAGTAGTGTGGAAAATTTATCACCTTTGTATTTATCTCTGAACTTATTTATAGGCTGTAAAAATCCGTACTTATAAGACTCACTACTCCCTTGAAACCCGTTTAGGAGCCATTCAAAATTAAATAGCCATTCTTCATGTCCGAAACCGTGATCAGAAACATAAGCTCCGGAGGACTCCAACTCTGCAGCCTCGCCCGTTGGCTGTTTCCAGTTATTGGTATTCCAACAGATTCTGCAGTATTTGTTTTCCACATTCTCCCCCAATTAACGATCATGCCGGCCAATAAATCTTCGTCAGTGGTACCAAGACCCGTGTTTCCATATCCATCTTTTCGTAATGCTCGATAACAGCGCTGACAAGTTCATCGAGATCCATGAGGGTAAGGGGAATATTTGCTCGGTCGGCCTCATAGCGGGCATCTTTTGTAAAGCCTCCGGTAATTACATATAGCCCTTTGTCATCTTTATGCCTGCCACCGAGGAAGCTCCGAATATCCTGTGATCCCATAGCTTCTTTTCGATGCTTTACCTCAACAACTATTCGGGGATTTTCAAAACCGAACCCATCGGGAGAGGCCACAATGTCCTTTCCTCGATCCGCTCCAGGTGGTGAAATTCTCGTTTTATACCCCATGGCGCGCAGTAGCCCTGCAACCAATTCCTGCATCTTGTCCCACTCCAGTTTGTTGACCTGATCCTTGATGAATTCCTTTGATTTGTTCTGCATGTCCTTCAGAAGATAAACTTCTTCAGTCTTTTCCTCGTCATCAGTTTGGACAACATCTGAAGTGCCTTTCTTCAAGACACTTTCGATCTCGGCAGCAGCGGAATCGGAAAGCAGAAAAAGCGTGGATATTGCACCAAGGGTGTTTTTTGAAGGGACGGAAAGAAGGTCGCGTGAAACCTCGCCTTCCCAGTTGACCGTACGACAACAGGGAAGCTCTAGGATGATATTTGAATCGTAAACATGCTCACCGGTAACAGTTCCTACATGATAGACCCTTCTCGAAGGGTTGTAGGTAACCACGCGATCATTGATTTTTATCTCACGCAAGAAGCGATAAAGCTGGCCTCCGTTTATACCTGCTTTCCCCTTCGAATACTCCGGGTATGCAGTATGAAGAAGTTTGATTGCAATTGGTTTTGTGGTGACCTTATCAAACTCTGAGAAAACACCGAAGGACATTGCAACAACGCCTTTTTCAATAAATGCCTCAACAAAGCTTCCGCCTTCAGCTCTTACCATCCACATTGGTTTCATGCATAACTCCCGCTATTTGGATTCTAGAACTATATCGCTCATGAAAGCTCTCGTGCCCTATGCCTGATGCAATATAAATTGTTAAAGCAAGCTCTGCTGTAGTTTTTCTGGTTCTTCAAAAAGCTCGTTCTGCACAGTTTTGCCTTTGGGGAGTATTCTACTTTGCCACTTTGCCGCAAGGCTGGTGTTCAATAGGTCTCGAAATGCTTTAACCGAGTCATCCGGCGTCAACCCGGATCGTTCAAGAAGGTGGTCAAGTGTTGGCGCGGTGTTGATCATATAGATCGGAACGCTGGCGTCAATCTGGTCGCGACGGGTTTTGCGGCATTCATCGCAAAGCAAAGTTGCGGCTTTAGACTCAGTCAGTTCGGCGATATGCAGCCCCTCCATGGAACCGCAGGCACAGAGCGGCACCGCTTCGGCAGCGGATGGCTCATTTTCCTGAATATTAAAGAGAAGTCCAAGCTGGGTCCAGCCTGAAAGGTCCTCGTCATCAGCGCCGCTGCTGCTGGTGTAGGCGTCCCCCTGGCGGATAAGCTCCAGAAGCATTGCCCAGGAAAACTTTTCACCATCAATTATGCTGTTGTCTTGCAGGCGGCGTGCACCTTCGGCACTCAAGCGGTAAGTAACAATTCTGCCCTGGACACCGGCAAGGATATAATGGCCTTCTTTATTACGGTATTTGTGCAGGACGGGCATGTTCACCCCAAGAGGTCATTACTAACTAAGAAGCTTTTTCGCAACTCACACTGCTCCAGCGTTCAATATTTCCTGCTGCCACGACTTTTCCATCAGCATGGTAAAGCTCATTTGTTGCGCGGATTCACCTAAATCCAGTTCTCCAGCCCGGATAGCTGTACCCGGTAGCGGTTGTCAATTGACTGCTCCAGCACGCCGAGGAATGAACGCTCTGCCGGGGTAAAGAGGGGATCTCGCTTTTCAAAGGCAAGTCCTTCATTATTTGCCGGCTTCTTTACCTTCAGGGCAATAAGAACTGCAGCGACAAGAACAACTATGACAACAATGAGCAGAAAATTCACTTAAACCCTTCCCTTGAATGACAGATTGCAGATACGAAAAGCCGCTCAATCAGCCTAAACGCTGATCCAAGCGGCTTTCACATTTCACATGGTTCTTTTTCCGGAAAAACATTCGATCCCTCCAGAAATACTCTCAATACATAACATTCAGCGGTTCGCTTAAAGCTGCTAAGGAGAACGAGTTTTGAGGGTAAATAATGTTTTCTTATCGCACACATACACCACCGAAGTCAAAGTATCTAATGTCGATCAAGCGCTGATGTTTTTGTTCCTCCTCGCTCAACGATTCCAGAAAAACTGCAAGACAAACTGCAGGATTTAAGTTAACAGTTATGCGTGAATTTTGGCTGAATATAAACATGGCCCGGAACATTTTCGGCCCGTTTTGAGGATGCAAGATGGAACAGGTGAAGAATCGACGTTGGCAATTGAAAAAATATTCTCCCGAAGTTGCAGAGGAACTTTCCAGGGGACTTGGTATATCCGGTCTTCATTCCAGAGTCCTGTCGGCAAGGGGCTTTGCAACCGCTATCGATGCAGAGCGCTACCTTTCCCCTGAACTTGCCGACATCAGTGATCCCTTTCTCCTGAAGGGGATGGAGGAGGCGGTTGCCAGGATCATCCAGGCGACCGAGCAGGGTGAAACCGTCTGCATTCATGGCGATTACGACGTCGACGGGATTACTTCGGTTGCTCTCCTGGGCGGTTTTTTTACGGCTGTCGGAGTGAAGTGGTGTCATGTCATACCCAAACGGCTTGAGGAAGGTTACGGACTCTCAACTGACGGTGTTGACGAGGCGATCAGGCTTGGAGCATCCCTGCTGATAACGGTCGACTGCGGCATAACCTCCGTTAAAGAGGCTCTGTACTGCCGGCAGAAGGGCATTGACCTGATCGTTACCGATCACCACACGCCAGCGGAGCACATACCCGAGGCTGTTGCGGTGATCAACCCGCTCCAGCCGGGATGCAGCTCAACGTTCAAGAAGCTGGCCGGGGTGGGCCTTGCCCTGAAGCTGGCCATGGCCGTGAGAAGCCGGATGAGGAACAACGGCTCTTTTGCGGGTGCGGCAGAGCCGAATCTGCGCGCATATCTCGATCTGGCGGCTTTGGGGACGATCGCCGACCTGGTGCCGCTGCAGGGTGAAAACAGGATAATAGCAGTCGCGGGCTTGAGGCAGCTGGCAATATGCGGCCGGCCCGGTATAATCGCATTGAAGAAGGTCTCTCTGGTGGAAAACCCGGTGACAGCCGGTGATGTCGGCTTCAGGCTGGCGCCGAGGCTGAATGCCGCCGGGAGGCTCGATGATGCGAAGCGCGGAGTAGAGCTGCTTCTTTCGGACGACCCTGCTGCTGCCGAAGCTCTGGCCGAGGAGCTCGATGCCGGAAACCGGGAGCGGCAGGAGATCGAGAAGGAGATGCTTGTTGATGCCCTGAGGAAGCTGGAAAGCGACCAGTCGATGGAGGGGCGCAGCTCAATCGTCATGGCTTCCGACAAGTGGCATCCGGGGGTGATCGGTATTGTTGCCTCAAGGCTGGTCGAACTCTACCACCGGCCGACCATACTGATTGCTCTGCAGGGCGGCAGGGGGAGAGGATCGGGAAGGAGCATCAACTCTTTTCACCTGTATGATGCCCTGTCCTGCTCATCAAGGCATCTGCTCAAGTTCGGCGGTCACAGCCAGGCAGCCGGCCTGGAAATTTCAGAAGTGAATATCGGGAAGTTTTACGACGAGTTCGACAGCTGTGCCCTGAAAATTGCCCATGATGACCTGATCCCGGCAATTTCCATTGATGCCGAGGTTTCACCGGAAGAGGTGACCGACGAACTGGTCCGGATAAAGGATTCGATGAGCCCTTACGGAATCGGAAATCCGGAGCCTATGTTCCTGCTCAGGGGGGCGGAAGTTGTTGAAGCGCGACTCCTTAAAGATGCACATCTGAAGCTGAAGCTAAGATCCGGCGGCACAGTTTTTGACGGGATCGGTTTCAGGATGGCCGACAGGATGGTGGATTCCGGAAAGGTCGATCTGGTATTTGCTGCAGAGAAGAATGTCTGGAAGGGGAGGGAGAGCCTGCAGTTGAAGATCAGGGATATCCGGAGAAGCGGAGGGGCGATTGGAGAGGTCTGAGCGTTTCAGCAGGGCTGACGGGATAATCAAGGTGGGATTCTGGGTTAATGCGCTTCTGATGATCATGAAGCTGCTTGCCGGATACTACGGCGGTTCCGAGGCGGTATTTGCCGACGGCATCGAGAGCGCCTGCGACTTCATTGCCATACTGACCACGATGATAGCCCTGAATGTCGGCCGAAAGCCTTATGACAAGCAGCATCCGTATGGCCACGGCAAGGCAGAGAGCCTTTCAGCAATATTTGTCGCTCTCGTCATTTTCGGCACCGGCGGCTGGATACTCTATAAATCCGTCACAACCATCATCAATTCCGAATACTCTTCGCCGCAGATGATCGCCGTTGGCGCGGCTTTCCTGACGATCATCACCAAGGAGTGGCTCTACCGCTTTTCCATGAAGGGGGGGAGTTCCATCGAAAGCCCGGCGCTTCTCGCGGTGGCCAAGGATCACCGGAAAGATGCGATAACTTCGGTTGCCACACTTATCGGCGTAACCGGCGCTTTCTTCGGGATCCGGATAATGGACCCTCTGGCCGCGGGACTGACGGCGTTTTTTATCTTTCACATCGGGTGGCAGACTTTAAAGAGCGCGTCTCACGACCTGATGGACGGACTGCCTGACGAAGGGCTCCTTGCGACCATAACCGCGATTGCGCGAGGGGTCGAAGGTGTGGAGCATGTCCATGAGATCAGGGGCCGAAGGTCGGGCCAGTACCTCATTATAGATCTCAAGCTGGAGATGGATCCGGAGATGACGGTCAAGCAGTCGCACGCCATAGCGACCGAGGTGAAAAGACGTATTTTCGCAAAGTATCAGAACGTCGGTGATGTGATGATTCACGTCAATCCTCATGACGAAGCGCATGAGGACCTGATAAGGCTGTGAAGCCGCTCTGGCCAATGTACAAGTTCGAGGGCTGTCAGAATCAGGAATGAATTAACCAATCTGTAAAATATACCTTGACCTCGATAGTTATCTGGGGTATAAACATATTTCTCCAATTGTCGCGGGGTGGAGCAGTCTGGTAGCTCGTCGGGCTCATAACCCGAAGGTCACAGGTTCAAATCCTGTCCCCGCAACCAAATAATTCTAGGGACTTGCACAACAGGCAAGTCCCTTTTTTTATGCGTTTTAGGTCATTTGTACCCTAAATTGTACCCTAAACGTACCCTAAGGGCCTCTGCCTCCGCTCCAAGAGAGGATGTGCATATGGCAAGTCTAAGAAAACGCGGCAAGTCCTACTACGCTCAGTACTACATCGGCAAGACTCAGAAGCGGGTCAACCTCTATACCGAGAGCCTCCAGATCGCCAAGGAGAAGCTGCGGCAACTGGAGTCGGCCCTCTACCTGGAGACCGATATCCCCCTTCCTACCAGGACTCCCTTGATAAAGGTGGTCGAGGAGTACGTCGATTACCTCTTCACCGTCAAGTCAGACAAGAACGCCCAGAAGATTGTCTCCTATCTGCGGCACGTGTTCGGTCCCATCTGTCCCAAGCTCCAGATCAAAAACCAGAAAATCAGCGACAAGGCCGTCAAGCGCAAAGCCCTACGCTCGATCCCTCCCATCGAAGTCTCGTACTTCGAGCAGATAACCACGACCGATATTGCCCGGTTCATCGAATCTGTGGTGCGGAACAAGGGGGTTAAGGGAAAGACGGCCAACCGCTATCGGGAGATTCTCACCCGGCTTTACAACTGGGCTACCAGTCAGCGAAACATTGTGCTGCCCGGCGGCAAGAATCCGGCATCCCAGGTCGAGCGGTACAAGGAAGTCGATCCGACAATCACCTACCTGCCCCTTCCTGAGATTGATGAGCAGTTGGCGATGCTGGCCGGAAACCTTCAGATGCAGACCATGGTCGCAGTATATATCTATGCTGGCTTAAGGCGAGAAGAGGCAGTCTGGCTGACCAGCGCTGATATTAACTTGAACATGGGGCTGCACGGCATGATTCAGATCCGGGCCAAGACCATCAACGGCGTAGAGTGGCAACCGAAGACCCACAAGAACCGGGTGGTACCTATCAGCAGCCAACTACGGGCGTATCTGGATCGGTATGTTCCGATGAAAACAAAGGAAGGATGGTACTTCCCGTCGCCCGAGGGAACATGTTGGGATCCTGACAATTTGTCCCGTGATATGCGTCATCTGAATGAAGAGGCAGACCTCGATTGGTCATGCGCCGACTTTCGTCATACGTTCGGTAGCCATCTGGCCATGAAGGGGGAGAGTCTCTACAAGATTTCGAAGTTGATGGGGAACTCACCGGAGGTCTGCCGAAAGCATTATGCTACCCTGATTCCGGACTCACTTATCGAGTCCGTCGAGTTCCCGACCATAAAAAAGGAAAGTGCAGGGGACAAGCTGGTGTTCCCCGTGTTCGGAGGCGCGAGTGGGGGTGGTCACAACCGGTGGTATTGTGCCGCCGCTATGAGATCCAGTTTCGACTTCGGTGTTGGCGGTTTCGACAATGCCATGTATTTCTGTCTCCGCTGCGTGCATGATTTCGGATTCAGTCTCATTCGCGTTATGAGTTTCGGTCGACAGGGTCCCACCGGTCCTGCTCTTGACCGCATCCGCAACCCCCTTGCACCCTTTGCCTATCGCCGTAACCATGGCGACAACCTGAGCATCGGTCAACCCTAATTCAGTTTTCTTAGCGGAGATGGCTGTTCCCGCTGCCGTAGCAAGCGTGTCGGCAAGTTTTTGCGTATCGGTAAGCTCAGCCTTTGTTTTTCCCGCGAGCGCCTTGCCCATCTCCGCTGCCACCGCCTGCGCCACTTCAATGGAAGTGGCCTTCTTGACGTTCAACAAGGCCGATTCGACGCTCTTGCAGAGGGCGATGACCGCAGGGGTCGACTTTTCGATCAGCGCATCATCATTGGCGTTGCCGGAATCGTCCTTCAGCCCCAATGTGCCCAAAACGGCTTTCAAATCGCCTTTCTTTGCGTCCGGTGTCATTGCCGTAAGCGTTGTCATCGCTGTTATGTTTTTGGTTGCGCTGGCACCGGTAATCGCAGGAAGATCTGAGGCCAGCAGACCCACCTCAAGGGTGGTGGTCGTATCCGTACCACCAACGCTGACGATCTTGGCAGTGCCAGCTGCCGTTTTTAATGCCGTGACCTGATCGGCGGTCAGAGGCAGTACAAATTTGCCATCGGCACCTGTCGGATTCAAGGAGGCGGGCTCGCCGGCCTCCTGAACGCCGTTGCCGTTCAGGTCGAGAAACACCTGGGCCCCCGCGATATTGCCCTGCTGGACCTGTCCGGTGATGGTGACCGGCTTCTGGGCCGAATCAATAGTGTCTAATGAGGACCCGTTCCCGCCGCAGGCAGCCAGGACGATGGTGACGGTAAACAGTGAGAGCATTTTCTGGATCTGGTTCATGGTATAACCTCCTTTGATGGTTGTGCTACCTGTGAATGCAATACGATGCTGGTTAGCAGGTAATCCGGGACAATTTGGCGGCCCGGATTGTAACTGCTGGACGTCAACTTTCACCTCCTTTTGTGGAAGGTATTCATTTTTCATGGGGTTTCCTTCTATGTTTGGCCGATGTTGCAACGCATAGGATTTTGCTCCAATACAAATAGCCGGGTGCCGATATCGTATGATATTTCGGCAACCCGGCTATCTCGGTGAGACCCTTTAGATTTTCCGCCCCATCCTCGCGGATGGTTAAGTATTATCGTTTATCTGAAATAGATGTTATTTACAATTGAGGTCAAAAATTAATTGTACTCAATGATCCTCGCATTACAGAAATGAGGTGCATTAACATCATATTCACAAGCCCTCGTGCGATAAGCCCCCGTGGCCGGAATCTGAACAAACCATTGCATCAACATAAGCAATATACATTTAACCTGAAATTCATATATCTTATCTGGCGGATCATCACACAATTTATAGGAGGATGTATGAACTTAAAAAGGGTTTTGAACGTGGGAGGTAATAACAAGGCGATTCCGCTCCCACCTCATTTCGCAGGGTATGAGCATTTGCTGCTCGATATCGACCCAACGGGTTCTCCGGACATTGTGTGTGATGCACGCGACCTTACAAGGCTTGAAGCCGGTCAGTTTGACGCAGTCTATTGTTCACATAACCTGGAGCATTACTTCCGGCATGATGTCCAAAAAGTACTTGCTGGTTTTTTACATGTTCTTAAGGATGGCGGGTTTGCACAAATTATAGTGCCCGACATCAGCGAAGTCATGCGAGTAACTATTGAGAAGGGTTTAGACATTGATGACATACTTTACGAATCTGCTGCCGGGCCGATCATGGTTTTAGATGTTCTGTACGGCTATGGCGTTGAAATCAAACGAAGCGGGCATGATTTCTTCGCCCATAAAACCGGATTCACACAGAAATCACTAAAGAATGTTCTCCTCAAGTGCGGATTTTTAAAAAATTATAGCAAGGTCGGCAACCTCGAAATTAATGTCTTGGCATTTAAAGGTATTCCTGACCAAACTGCACGTGACCTTTTCAACCTTCCTAATGACTAACAGCAATCACTTCCGCGACGGAGAGCCAATATCGACTCGAACTAAGCGAAATTTACTGTATACAAAATTTTAAAAAACATGGCAAAAATGGGAAAAATGGTATATAGTTTTGGACGGATAACTGGCTGAATTAATTGTAAGTTGCCGAATTTATAGGGTGAATTTAGAAGGCCTTCAACCCCTTATAACCCGAAGGTCACAGGTTCAAATCCTGTCCCCGCAACCACAACATTACAGCCACTTAGCTAATTGCTAGGTGGCTTTTTTTATATATCTCATCTGGCGGATTATCACCCATGCACTTATCTCGACTCTCAATAAAACATCAACTGTTCCTGATCGTTTCCATCATTGCTTTACCGGCTATCTGCATAATAATCTATTCAGGGATTCAAGAAAGAAGAGAAGCCATTCATTCTGCACAAATGGAAACTCAAGAGTTGGCTGAAACAATCGTCAATGAACAAAAAAACCTTGTTGCATCAACACGTCAGTTATTCATTGCCTTGTCTCAGCTACCTGATGTCACAACCTATAAGTACAAAGAAGTACAGGCCACATTAGCTGAAATATTAAAATTAAGCCCACAGTACACAAACATTTTCATAGCAGATCCATCCGGCAGAATCTGGGCTTCAGCTGTTCCATTGAAAGAGGTTCTTTCAGTATCAGACAGACGCTATTTCAAGAATGCACTGGCAAGCGGTAAGCTGTCGTCAGGCGAATACAACATCGGCAGAGTTACCAATAAAGCTACGTTCAACGTGGGATATCCACTAAAAGACAATACCGGTAAAGTAACAGCTGTTATTTGTGTCGGTCTTTCACTGGATTACTACCGGCACATATTCGAAGCTTATAAACTACCTCAAGGGGCAAGCTTTGCTCTTATTGACCATAAAGGTATTATTCTGACGAGAGCAGTTGATCCTGTGAAATACATCGGCAAGCCGTCCAACCCGGAGGTATTCAAGCATATGCTGGAAGGGCCTGATGAAGAAACTTCCGTTGGGCCAAGCAGTGCTGCCGGCGACAATCGAATTCAAACATATCGCAAATTACGTCTTGAGGGAGAGTCAACACCATACATGTATGTCCGTGCCGGTATCCCGACAGACGTGGTAATGTCAGAAGCTAATGCTGATCTTCGCAAGAACCTTATGAGTTATTCCGTTTCACTGATTGTTGCTTTCTTTCTCTCATGGCTTATCGGCAAGAAATATATAATCGACAGGGTTCTTGTATTGGAGCGATCATCACAACGTCTGGCTGATGGAGATTTGAATGCCAGGGTCGCTAATGAGGTCAGTGGGGGCGAACTGGGTAAGCTTGGACAGGCGTTTGACAATATGGCACAACGAGTAGCAGATCATGTTCAGGAACTCCAACGCAAGGCGGATGAATATCATGCCATTATTCAAACAACTTCAGATGGGTTCAATATATGCGATATTAATGGCAAAATATTGGAAGCCAATGACTCATACTGCAGAATGATCGGCTACAACGCCAACGAACTCTTAACCATGAATATCTCCGATGTCGATGCCATTGAAAACCACGAGATGGTAAAGACTCATATCAACAGGATCATTCAGGCCGGATCTGATTCCTTTATATCAAGGCATAAACGTAAGGATGGTACTGAGATTGATGTTGAAGTCATTACCACCTATCTTGACGACAGTGGTGGACAGTTCTATAGCTTTGTTCGTGATATAACTGCCAGGAAAAAACTTGAACTGGAATTGGTGCGAGCTGCGACCTATGATGGTCTGACCGGGGTTTTCAACAGAAGGTCTCTTGAAGAAAAAATAGAGGCTGAAGTTGAGCGTGCCAAACGGTATGGCAACATATTCTCTCTTATCATGTTTGATGTTGATGATTTCAAACATGTTAACGACACGTTAGGTCATCATGTCGGAGACAAGGTACTACAAGGCATCTCTGAAGTAGTGAACCAGAATATCCGGATTGTTGACGCTGTTGGCCGTTGGGGGGGCGAAGAGTTCATGATTCTGTTATCAGAGACCTGCACTTCTGAAGCAGCAATTGTTGCCGAAAAGCTGCGTGTAGCATTGGCAAGTCATAGAACAGGTGACGCTGGTCTTGTAACTGCCAGCTTCGGGATGACCTCCTACCAGGCAGACGATACGCTCGATGCTATATTAAAACGTGTGGACGACTTGATGTATGAGGCAAAAAACAACGGTAAAAACCGCATAGCGTCATAACAGAAGGGCAAGAAGTGAGATACGTAAGATTTCCAATATTCTTATGCACTCAGAAGCAAGTGGATATAAGAATCACCCAAGTATGAGATTAATCTGTTTGAGCAACTTCGCAAAACCTTCGCCTTATCTGTTCCGTCCTGACCCGCAAAATACAACAAATCTGCGCGCCCCCGATCGCTCTCATGCTCTGGTGCATTAATTGCAATGTAAGTAGGTTATGAAGAAGATTCTTTTAGCAATTCGATACAAAGTGTTATTGAGGAAATATACCAACCTGCTGATGAATTGGGGCTTTCATATTTTTGCCACAAGCAGGGGCGCTGAAGCTTTAAGGTTGCAAAAAGAGCATAATTTTGACCTGATAGTCGCTGATTTTGAACTGGAAGATATGAGCGGGTGCACTTTCTGTTCTCTGGTCCGTAAAGAGGATAATTCACAAAGTGTCCAGATAATACTTACTTGCTATGATATCCCGGAGAGGATAGAGAGGGGTAAACTGAGCGGAGCAAGCACCATTGTCATAAAGCCGATAGATCCTATTAGATTCCTTGAAGTAATAGGCGATCATGCTGGTCTGCATCTCATTAGAGGCAAAAGAGTTGCACTTGAGATTGTCGTAACAATTAAACAGAATGGCAAGGAGTTCATTTGCTTCTCACGTGATATCAGCAATACAGGCATACTTCTCAAATCCGATTACGAACTTAATATAGGTAACCGGATAACCTGTAAGTTTACTCTACCTGATTATTGTCAGGTTGAAATAGATGGTGAAGTTGTCCGTTATTTGACTGACTTGGAGTGCGATAATCTATACGGGGTCAAATTCATCGCCATTAAACCATTTTATAAAAGGGTAATCAGAAATTATATCGGCTCATGCTCAGATCGATATTCCGGAACCAGGGTCATAAATTCTGAAACCATTATTCTTGACAGAAATAACGGGCGGGAAATTGCAGTAACTGAGCAGGTATCAGAAGTGGCGTGACGCCTGCCTCATATCCCCAGCAGTTCCATCAATTCATCGCTTGTCCCCTTTTTGCCACATGTCCCACCTGCAGAGAACTCCCTCCAGGAAATCTATCTCCACATTTGAGCCATAGGCAATAGCTTCGAAGGCTATTATTGCTCAGCCATGGTGGATGGCCTTAAGCCAGAACGAAGGTCTCCAGCAGAATCAGCACAATTCCAATCAAGGATCCACCTGCAATGACCCCCGCGCACAAGGTTTCCTGATTGTCGCAGAAGATTTTCCTGCCCCTGCTGTTTTCCCTGTGAGCATATTTCCTTTTCAACGCCCAGAACAGCCCGGCTCCTACTGCCATGGCAAGGCAGTCCGTAAACTGTATGACAAAGGCCAGACCCAGACCCATGGCTGAAACGGGAAACTTTCCCTTAAAACGTTTGTCTGCGATTTCGATGGCAATACCGAGAATCGCACCGATGCCGACGGCGATCTGAGCGCTGGGGTGCAGGAAAGACAGGCCTTTCATAAGAACTTCCGAGACGGCTATCCAGATATTGGCTGCCGGCATGGGAAACTTTTCCGATACAAGCAATGCGACATTTCCGCCAAACAAGGCATAAAAGACAGGAACAGCAACCACGGCGCCGGCGATGATGCCTAAAACATGTCCGATGGCCTGTTGTCTGGGTTTGGCGCCCAGCATGTACCCAGGTTTGATATCCATCAGCAGATTGCTGGCATTCAGCGAGACTTCGCTGGTGATGCCGGCAGCCATGATGTTTGCAGTAATATTCCCCGGGGCAGCGACCGCGAAGGTCAGCTGGGTCAATTTGGCCAATGCTCCGCCGGGAGTGATGGAAGTCAGACCGGTCGAGTTCACAGCTATCAAGGTAAAGATAAAGACCAACGGAATCGCAAACAGCCCCAGGGCGTAATGAATGCCGAAATAGATATGACCCGTAATAACGATTGCAGCGCCGACAAGCGGGATTCCGACCAGAAAAACCCACATCGGGAGTTCGATATCCTTCAGGATGTCGACTTTTTCGTTTTTACGGTTGAATATCCCCTGGAAAGAGTTCAGCAGGATCTTGGGCTTTGCAAAGAAGGAGAACAGGGATGATGTCGTCATCATGGCGACCCCGCCCCAGAGCGACCACATGGTGATGGCCTTGAAGGTAGCAGCTGCGATGATGCCCTTGCTGATCATGACGGGTGCCAGGAAGACGTAGTTGACAATGGCGCCGATCAACATCGAGCTTGCGACCTTTGTGCCCATCAACCCCCCGGTGGCCATCATGACGATGCTGGAATCAAACCGGATGGTCAGATCCTTCAACGGCGTGCCCATGATCGTGGGGATAATATTGGCTCTGTATAAAAGATCATCCCAATACTCGGGAATGGCCGCAAACTTCAGCCGCAACGCTCCCATGACCGCCTGATTGCGAATGACTTCGATGAGCGCGGACAGTCCGCCCCCCGCTGCCAGGATCTTTGCCTTGAATAAGCCATCGGCGCCCGAGTCCGAATGCAGGCCGTCCATCACAATACCGGCTGCACGGCCTTCAGGGAAGGGCATCTGTTCGTCGTTGATGGCTCTTTTTTTCAGAGGAAACGCAAACAACACCCCCAGCAACGACAGCAGAACAATCCAGACCATGGTATGGAACATGGGCACGATCTGATTGGTGGCCAGCATGTACGCCGCCATGGATGAAATCAGCGGCGCTGTCATATATCCCGCAGATGTTGCGATGGATTGCATGGCATTGTTTTCCAGCAAGGTCAGCTCCCTGCCGAAGTTCAGCTTGCTGATGACCTTGAAAAAAGCAAAGGCCAGGATCACGGATGTGATGCCTATGCCTAATGTCCATCCGGTTTTAATGCCGACATACAGGTTTGTCAGGCTTAAGACACCGCCGAGAATCATTCCCGTCAAGGCCGAACGCAATGTCAACTGGGGCATGTTGCCTTTGTATATGTTCTCAAGCCACCAGCGGTCCTTTTCCTCCAGCGTCAACGTCCGGATCTGTGTCTCGGTCAGCTGCTTCAGTGCCATCGGGGCTCCTTACTAACCATACGTCGTTGGATACCGTTCTCACTGCTCGATTTCCAGGCTGCTTGCCGAAAAGATGTTCCCCTCTATCGTCCCCTTGGCCTTGACCACGGTACTCTCCGGCGTAACCACCCTGGTGCGATAACCAGCAGATGGACGCCGGATATATCGGGGGGCCTACAGAGTTGCTCGGTAACCCTCTTTAAGGGCGACTCTCTGTGGTGAGCGCAACCATTTCACTGCTGCTTCCAGCGTCCTGAACACGTTGTAGTTATAGATTTTCCCCTGAACCTCCGCAATCACTACATACGTGGACAACAGGCCGTAATTGACGGTATCCGTACCAACATAAGCGAACTTGCCGTCTTTCCTCCTGCTGGTCATAAATGAGCTTGCAATGGCAGGCAGCATCATGAACTGTTTTGGAGTGATGCCGGCAAGGTCGCAGTCCCTGAAGTCCCAGAGAATATGCCGAGTCACCAGCGGGTAGCATATCTCGATGGTTTCGACAAGTTCATCGAATGACATCTTTCCGATTGCCCTGAAGACCATGATATCGCCCACTTGTTCAACGTAAATATCGGCCATTGTAAACCTCTTTTCTCCTGGCTATCCCAAACGTACCAGGTGTGACTCATGCAGCAAATGCCACCACGGCCCGCTCTCACTGCTCGATTTCCAGGCTGCTTGCCGAAAAGATGCTCCCCTCTATCGTCCCCTTGGCCTTGACCACGGTACTCTCCGGCGCAACCTGAACAACGAGGGAGGCGAAATCTCCATATCGGGTCAAGCCCCTGATCATGTCCGCCCCTGGCCTGGTTGTGACGGTCACGCCAAGAATGACGAGGCTGTTGCCGGCAGGATCCACGGACGTTACCGGCCCCTCCAGAATGATGACCTGAGTTGAGTCGAAACGCTGCACCTGGCTGGCAAACACCTGGCCGTTCTCGTCCAGAAAACCCTCCACCCGCAGATGGTCGCCCGGCGCCAATGCCGACAGGGTCAGGTTCGCCACCGGTTGCGGCTTGCGATTGTCGCGGAAAGAGGTGCCCTTGTCGGTCCGTACATGGACGTTGTTGAGGACAAGGGTGCCGGAAGAGACATCCACGGCCGTCAAGTCTCCTGCCAGACCCACGGTTCGTCCGGTTTCGGCCTCCACCTGGCGGGCTGCCAGGGTACCGTCAGCCTGAACCTTGCCCTCTACCTCAAGCCGTGCCCCGGCTACCACGATGGATGCATCGGCAGGGCTCTTACCCTTCAGAAAGACGGCGCCGGACGTGGTCACTGTCAGGGTTCCGTCAGGCCCCGCCATTACGAAGCTGTTTCCGCTGAGCGGACCGGCGGCAACCCCCTTGATACGGATCGTCTCGCCTGTCGATGCACCGGAAGTGGAACTCTTGAGCTCGATACGGGCGTTGCTGACTACTAAACCGGACAAGAGTCCCCGCACCTCGACAACAAGTCCCGCGCTGAGGTTCGCAGCGCTCATGTTGACAAAGGTGGCGTTGCTCGTGGCTACACTCACCCCGCCAATGGAAAAGAAACCGCTTCTCACGTCGGTTATGGCACCTTTGATCTGGACCAGACCGCTGGTGAAGCCGGCTGTCTTGAGTGCGACCCTGCTTGCCTGGGTCCTGCCCTGGGCATCCAGGTAGCCGCTTACTTCAAGCTCCAGGCCCTGGTTCTGCCGGCCGGCCAGTTCGTTCATGTCGGCAATGCCGTCGAAGACCGTTGCAGCGCCGGCCTGGATCGTACGACCCAGCACCGTGAAAGTGCCGGCTGCAGCATCCACCGAGCCGTTGTCGAGCGGGCCGCGCAGCTCGGGTGAATAGACGATACTGGTATAGCTCCCCTTGCCGCTTGCAGGGTCGTAGGAACCGCTGACATCGACTATCATGCCGATGCGCAGAGCATCTTCGTTTCCGGTGGAAACGTTTTCGAAGGCCAATACTATGGGGGTCTCGGAAACTCCCGGGTCGGAGGAGCGAACGAATTCTATGCCATTCACTGTCACGCCCTTGCCGAGGCCTGTTACCTCGCCTCTGACTACTGCCTCCTGGAAGCCGGTGCCGACGATTCCGCCTCCGCCGGTACAGGCGGCCAGGAAGGCGGTCATGACATAAACGGTCAAAAGCCGTACTATGTTACCCTTTGTGACGTTCATGGTCTTCCTCCTCCGGCGGCCCCTCAAAATAGTAGATGCTCAGACCGGCACGCCGCAGCTCGTCATTCTGGCCCGTCTCGTCGTGCTTCGCCATCCAGCGGTTCAGTTCCTCAAGGAGTTCCTGCGATCTGCGTCGTGTCAGTTCGCGCAGTTCGGGCAGGTAACGGTTTGGAAAATTATAATAACATACTTTTCTCTGGAAGTAGGGGGGCTCCCCCTCGGCGTGGATATTGTGGTCGATGGTATTGAGAAGATCGGAGGCCTCGACCCCGAGGATGGAAAGTTTTTCGGCGGTTCCGGTCCGGGGGACATAACCGCGGGCAACAAGCCAGATACTGCCGTCTTCCAGGCGCTCGACCAGGCCGACCCTCACGAGTTCATCCAGCACGGCACGCGGCGGGATGTCGCCGCTGTAATGCCGGACCAGATCGCTGAAGCTCCCCTCCTGGCCGTCGAATCGAAGCGGGAGAGGATCACCTTCTGCATCAAGGAAACGGGGATCGCGGGTCCAGCCGCTGATGACTCGCGTGGAACGTTCCTGCTGCGCCATTGCTTCGTCGTCGCTCGGGTCGGGAAGCCGTTTGACCCGCAGCACCTCCTTGCGGGAAAGCCCGGTCAGCATAGCGATACGCGAGACCGACTGCTTGCGTCCTCCGGGGGGGAAGCTCTCCTCGGCCACCTCTACAAATACCCGTTTGGCCAAGTCGCTGAAGGTGAGGAAGGAGACATTGTGACGCAGCAGGATTCGCGCCAGCGGTTTGAGTAGTCTGGTCACCGCTCCATGGAGTATGTCGCGTACAGTGTTTTTCATTTTCTTTCACCAGCCGGGCGGCCGGCGAATTGCCGGTCGCCCGGGATTGAAGCGCTTATTCAGGTTAACCTATAGTCCCTGACTAAGTATATCAGTTCTCCAGCTCCACATCTCTGGCAGGAGCTGCGGTGGTGGTAAACGGACGCCACCGGACCCTGACCACCGTTTCATTGGGCACGATGGAGGTGAAGAACAGGGTTGCCGCGATTATACTGTGCGGCGCATCTTTACCCTTGAACTCGGCACCGGTGGTGTCGACCTGGATGCCGGCGATGGTCAGGGTGTTGGCCGTTGCCGATGCTGCGCTTACCGGAGCCCGGAGTATTGCTTCGCCCGGGTCATTGCTCTTCACGTCGACACGGGTGGCAATGATAGCGAGTCCGTCAGTCCCGAGACGTCCGCGCAGGTCAATGAACCTGCCCGCCAGTGCCGCCGGAGCCACTGCATTACCGCTCTCACGGATTTCGAGCTTGCTGGGCAGGGTTACGCTTTTGCCCAGGAGGGTCAGGCTGGATCCGCCCGGATCAACCGCGGTCACCAGGGCGCTGACGCGCAGGTTGTCCTTGAAGACGATCTTTCTGGCGACCAGAATGCCGTTGACTATATTACCTTCGGCCTCGACCTTCATTCCGGCGGCCAAGTCTGTCGCAACGCCATTCATGAAAATAGTGGAGCTGCTGAACGTCACCTGGGTGGTGCCGATCATGAACCCGGAACCGTTCAGGTTGGCCACGAAGCCTTCAAACTCGGCATTTTCGTTTTCAGCCGCCTTGAGTTCATCCTCCAGCTTGATGCGGGTGGCGGTGATAACACCGTTGGCAGGCGAAGTGGCGCTTCTGACCTCCACAAAATCGCCGTTCTTGATGCCTCCGGCAGGAAGCGCCGCACCGGCCAGGTTGATGCTCAGCCCGGTCGTAGCTGTCGGCGAGAGGAGCAGGGTCATGGTGGCACCTCCGCTAAAACCGGACACGAATCCCTTGACCTCGAACTCGGCCGCATTGTCCTGACGTTTGATGTGAGTTGCCCTCAGACCACCCTGGTCGTCGGCAAGAGCGCTGATCCGCACATTGTCGCCTATGGCCAGGCCGGCCAGCTGCAGCTTCGCGTTGTCATCCAGGACAATAGTCTGTCCCATTACCTTGACGAAGTCCACCCCCTTGTCGTCGACCCTTCCAATCAGGGCATCGCGGAACTCGATCTCGGTCGCTGTACCGGCCAGACCAGTATTGTCAAGCCTGCCCTTGACGGTAACGACCATCCCCTTTTCGAGGTTGTTCTGAATCTCTGCCTCGTTCTGCAGGACCTTGTCCACGCTGTCGTCGCGCAGGTGGAGCGTCGCTCCGGCGACCTTGAATTCGACGCCATTCACCACCACGCTGCCAAACTTCTCGATCGCTCCTTTGGACACGGTTGTGCTGCCGGCGGCTGTTCCGCCAGTCGGCACGACTCCAACTGAACCTCCACCTGAGCCGCCGCACGAGGCGACCATGGCGGTGAAAGCCAGCGCGATCAAACCTGTCAGTGCTGTTCTTACCGATTTCATGGCTGATCTCCTTTCTTGTCATGTATTTGGGAAAATATTCCCAAATACTTCTCTGATTTCAGTATAAACTTATGGGCGTTTATTTCAAGTGCAATAATCAGTAGTGAAGCGGATTCAGAGTTCAGATGAGACAAAAAGGGGGACAAGCAGGATTGTATATTCAAGATTTCGGGGAGTTTGATGAGGTGTCTCTATTCTATGCAGAGGTATCCACAAGAGTCCCGGAGCTGAACAGCAGATACTTTACTCTATCACCATTATCTGGACGTCCATGACGTTTGTCCCGGTCGGCCCGGTTATGAAAAGCCCACCAAGTTCGCTGAAGAACGTGTATGAATCGTTGGTTCGCAAGTATTTCAATGGATCAAGTCCTTGTTGCCTCGCCCGCATGACTGTCGATCCATCCACGATCGCGCCCGCCGCTCCGGTCGGGCCGTCAATACCGTCGGTGCCGGCCGAGAGGAGGGTAATCCCCGGGATTCCGTCGATTTCCAGGGCAAACGCAAGAGCAAGTTCCATGTTTCTCCCACCTGTTCCTGGTCCGCTGACAACGACTGTAGTTTCACCGCCCGATAACAGGCATAAAGGCTGTTCCCCCTTATGCAGCCTTGCGGCGATTGCCTTGCCGGCAAGCCATCGTCCCGCCTCCTGTGCCTCCCCCGAAATATCGTTGCCTATGATCTCGGCCTTCAGCCCGCAACGCTCTGCCTCCCGCTGTGCCTCTTCCAGGGCCGTTCGGTTGCTCCCGATAACACTGTTTTTTACATTGCGGAAAACAGGGTCATCCGGTTTGGGTGTTTCGGCCACCATACCCTGGGCTCCCATTTCGAGGAGACGGGTAATGGTTGAAGGAACCGTTTCCAGCAGCTTGTACTTTTCCAGTACGCCGAGGGCTTCCGCATAAGTGGTCGGATCGGGAACAGTGGGGCCGGATGCAATGACATCCAGCCGGTCACCGATTACGTCCGAGAGAATGAGGGATACGATTGCTGCCGGGAAGATGATCTCAGCCAGGCGCCCCCCCTTTACTCTGGACAGGTGCTTTCTTACCGTGTTCATCTCGCCGATGTCTGCCCCCGCCCGAAGAAGCAGGGATGTTATCGCCTGCTTTTCCTCCAGCAGAACATCTTCGCAGGGTGAAACAAGGAGTGCTGAGCCGCCTCCCGAGATAAGCGTTATAACCAGGGTATTTTCATCTGCGTTTTCGACTAGTTTGATGATTTCCTCAGTTCCGTGCTGCCCGTTCCGGTCGGGAATGGGATGCCCGGCCTCGAAGACGCGAAATAGTTGCAGCTCTTTGGAAGCATGTCCGTACTTGGTTATGATGATTCCTGTCTCGAGAAGATCTCCGAGTGCTTCCTCAACTGCGAGGGCCATGGAAAATGATGCCTTGCCGATACCAACTGCGATAAGACGAGTGAAACCTCCGTCCAGGTAGAGCGAGCGGAGTTCGTCTGTATGGCGCAGTACTACGGCGTGCGGGTCCGCGGCTCTGACCGCAGCATGAAATATATCGATGGTATTTGATTGTGAGTCAGGCATGGCTGAAGTTTATCATAGGTGATTTATAATGAAAATGACAGCCCACGCAGATTGCAGGAGAGAATCTCGAAAGCAAGATCCAGGTTGGTCTCAGGGTTCAGGGTGGGACCGAGCAAGCGGACCTGTCCGAGCCGGTTTAACAGCCGGTCATCAAAACCGGCCGTTGGGCAGAGCCGGCGCAGTTCACTCTTCAGGAAAGTGAAGTTCAACTCCCTTGTCAGTTTCATGGCTGCGCCAAAGCCGTCATAGACCATGCCGCTCTGGCTGAAGACAACCGGCGGCTGCTCACCGGCATAAAGGTAGAGGACGTTCTCGCGTTCCTCGGTGGCCACCACCTCCTCGCGTTCAACCTTCTTGCTCAAAGGAATGCCTCCGGAAAGAATGGTCTTGCCGAGGCTGAACTTGCGCTCTGTGACCGTTACGGTCTCAGATTGACCAAGTATGCGGGTGCCGCAAAGGAGCAGGTCGATATTCCCATAGGTAATTTCTGCCCTCTGCCCGTCACTGGCCTCGATGCACAGTGACCGCTCTTTCAGTTCGAAACGGCGGACAACAAATCGACCGGCTTCTCTGCGCAGCGCATCGGTGTCGATAATCAGCGTCGCGACTCCGCTTTGGGTCAACTTCACAGCAAGGGCCCGGGCCAGTTGCTGATCAGCAAAACAGGCAACTACGGATGGGCCGCCACCGATCATTCGTTGTCGCATTTCGTAGGCCATTATTCCCAGAGAAGCAGCAAGCGATTGGACCAGTTCAGGTGTTTCTTCCCGCCATTTATGAATGACGACGACATGCATTCGAACCTCCCAGGATAAACGATTTATACGATGTGCATGCGTAATTGTAACAGATTCCAAGAACGCGCATTGATAATTTGCAATTGTAAGTTAGGATTAAAACGTCATGCAAAGAATGTCCTTTCAGGCTTTGGTGGGGGATATGGAAAAAAACGTCAGTGAACAGATACTCGATATCGCAACAAGACTTTTCGCGGAAAAAGGGCTTGCCGGGGTATCATTGCAGGATGTTGAAGAAACGTCCGGGGTTGAAGAAAGTGAGCTGGTAAAACTTTTCGGCAGCAGGGAAAAGCTTTATGAAGCAGTGCTCGAAGCCCAGTTCAGCCATTATACTGTCTGCCTGGGTGCGGCTTTCGAAGGTAGTGAGGGGCCTGTGACCAGGGTTGAATTATTTGCGAGGGCCATGTGCGACTTTCATAAACAGGCACCATTCTTTTTCCCGCTTTTTTACCGCGAACTTTTGAATCCTTCACCCTGTTTCGAGTCGATAGTCCTGAAAAATATCCGTCATGTGGCCTATCAGTCTGATAACAATATTGCCAAAGGCATACAAAAAGGAATGTTCAGGCATGGAGTAAACCCGGCGAATGCCACCATGGTCATGGTCGGGATGTTTCATTACTTTTTTCTGGCAAACCGTCTTGTCGGAAGCTTGTTGCCGGAAAACACCACTGACGAGGAGTTCTTTTCACAGGCACTGAAAGTATTCCTGAACGGTTTAAAGAAAGGGGAGTAAGTGGATAGCCAACTGAACCAGTTAATCGAAGAGTCGCCTGACGCGGTTCTGGTTGCCGATCTGGATGGAGTTATAAAATTCTGGAACCGGGGTGCCGAGCATATCTTCGGCTATACCGCATCCGAGGCGGTCGGGCAGTCTCTCGATCTGATCATCCCGGAAAATCTGCGGGGGCGCCACTGGGATGGTTATTGGCGGGTCATGTCATCCGGCGAGACAAAGTACAAAACCGGTCTGCTTTCCTCTCCGGGCCTGCGCAAGGACGGCAGCAGGGTATCGCTGCAGTTCAGCATGATACTTTTACGGGATGAAGCGGGCGCCATGCTGGGGTGCGGAACGATCATGCGGGATGTGACAGAGCAGTGGGAAAAAGAGAAAGCACTTAGAGGGCATCTGGCTGACTGCCAGGCAAAACTTTCTGTCAGTGCCGGTGAACAGTGATATGAAGGAGGAGTATGAAGCCACTGCTTCATACTCCTCAAGACAAATTGATAACTCAACCGATTTTCAGCCCTTCTTTTCGTAACTTTCCACTACCCGCTGATAGTAACCGGTAATATTTGCGTCAGCTTGCTTTTCAGCCGCAAGATAGTCAGCAATGATCCCGTCCCGCATGCTTTCCGGGATGACCCGTTCAGCCAGAGGGTAGAGGATTTCGTCCTCCTTGCTGATATGCTCCCTGAGCAGGGTCGCGTAGGCGAGGGCATTATAGCTGATGATCAGCTGCTGGCCGTTCTCTCCGGCCTGCGCTTTGCGGGCTGCCTCTTCCAATGCCGTGACGTAGCTCCTTCCGAGATCATGCTCCATCAGCATGGCAGCCACCGGGCTGTTCTGTCGCGGCATGCCGTTGGTCACCAGAGCCTCGAAGAGGATATCCTCCTCCTTGGCGTGGTGGAAGCGGTCGGCATAATTGCGGATGAAATCGACGCCGTCAAGGTAGAACTGCCAGTCCCTGAACTTCCCCTCAGCGGTTTGCGGGGCGAATTGTTCGATGAGTGTCAGCATCCGCTTGATAAGCCTGTGCTCTTCAACCAGGGTGTTGGTGATGTCCTTTTTCATGACGTTCACCGCCTCTCACCGTTTATGCCGACGATGATCGTCTCAAACGGGATCTCCTTGCCGCTCAGCTGCAAAGACTCCCTCACCATGACATCGAGTCCCCGGCAGCAGGGGACTTCCATGATGGCAACAGTAACGCTCTTGACATCGTTCGAGCGAAAGATCTGCGCCATTTTTTCCACATAGCTGCCGGTATCGTCCAGTTTGGGACAGGCGATGGCAATCGCTTTTTCCTTGATCAGCGCCCGATGGACATCACCCATGGCAAACGCCACACAGTCGGCGCAGATGAGAATATCGGCATTCTGGAAGTAGGGGGCTGCAGGGGGGACCAGCTGGAGCTGTACCGGCCACTGCCGGAGTTCGGAAGGGATGCTCCCTGTTGTTTCGACAGTTGTTTCCGTGCGTTCAATTACCCGCGCCATGCTGCCCGGGCAGCCGCAACCAAGATTTCCCATAATCATTCTCCTTTTGTCGCAAAGTAGTCGTCTATTTCCCGCTCAATGGCAGTTTCTTCTTCTTTCTGCAGGCCATGGATGGAGACCACGTCTTTCAGCAGGCAGATGCCGACCTTGCAGGTGACGCAGCCAATATCGTGATTCGCCAGGATTTCGCCGATCGGGGGGTGCTCTTTGAGAACATCCTGAATTGCCGTTTCTCCCAGTCCGTTTCTGAATTCCATGATTTTCCTCCTTCTTTTAAAGCCACTATACCGGGACATCAGCAGGAATGATTTGACGGGGGTCAAAAAAAGCGGCTATTTTCAGACAAATTTCTGCACCAAAAATGAAGTGACCTTAAAATTATTGACAGTGCAGCTCGTTATAAACTAAAAACATCGCTCATAAGCCAGTCACAAAGGAGATCTTCGTGTCAGAGTTCAAGAATGTTACAGTCGTAAAGAAGGCCAATATCTATTTCGACGGCGGAGTCGCAAGTCATACCGTTCTTTTTCCAGACGGCAGCAAAAAGACTCTCGGCGTCATGCAACCGGGTGAATACGAGTTCTCGACCGGTAAAGCGGAAATTATGGAGATTCTTTCCGGGGAGCTTGACCTGCTCCTCCCGGGCAGTCCTGTCTGGAAACCGGTAAAGGGGGGAGAGTCCTTTGAAGTCCCGGCAAATTCCTCTTTTTCGATGAGAGTCACGACCGTTTCCGATTACTGCTGCTCTTTCATTGACTGAGACAGTTGAAAGAACTCCTTCTGCACCCGAAATGATTCAGGTCGTCGGCCGATTCGCCCCTTCTCCGACCGGTCCGCTGCATCTGGGGTCGCTCGCAGCAGCTCTTGGAAGCTGGCTTTTTGCCAGAAGTGCGGGGGGGAGATGGCTGCTCCGGATAGATGATCTGGATTCTCCGCGGGTCTTTCCCGGAATGGCTGATGACATCATGAAGACCCTCGAACTGTTCGGCTTCGAATGGGACGGGGAGCCTCTGTGGCAGAGCCGCAGGGGAGGTTTTTACGCTGAAGCTCTTGAGTCACTTGAGCAGAAGGGCGCCGTATACGGGTGTGGCTGCTCCCGGAGCGATATCACCAGGATCGCGTCTGCTCCTCACGGAACAGCTGATGAGCTGGTCTATCCCGGAACATGCCGGCACGGTATCCGTGAAAACAGGGAGACACGTTCCGTCCGGGTGATGGTCCCTGACCGTGGGATCTCATTTGTCGACGGCATCTTCGGCAGGGTTTCCCAGAGGCTTCCGGAGGTCTGCGGGGATTTTGTCGTAAAAAGGGCGGACGGACTGTTTGCCTACCACCTTGCGACCGTTGTCGATGATGCTTACTGTGGTATCAATCAGGTCGTACGTGGTGCAGACCTGCTGTTGTCGACGCCGAGGCAGATATTTCTTCAGACTCTGCTGGGTTTTGCCCGGCCTTCCTACTTCCATATCCCGCTCGTGATCGACCCGTCAGGCGCCAAGCTCAGCAAGAGGGACAATGCCGTGTCACTGGCTGGCGGTGCGGATCTCCTCGGCCATGCAGGGCTGCTCATGCTTCAGGCGCTGGCTTTCCTGGGGCAGGACGTGAATGGCATGGATAATCAGACCCCCCCTGCGGAGATCCTGGCCGAAGCCCTGTGCCGGTTCAGGCCTGAGACTATCCCTTCGGCTTCCGGGCCGTACAGGAGAGTATTGTGAAGATTCTTGTTACCAATGATGACGGAATACATGCACCGGGCATAGATGCCCTGGCACAGGCGCTTGCAGAAGTCGCAGAAGTCGCGGTTGTGGCTCCGGACAGGGAGCGCAGCGCCGTATCTCATGCCCTTACCCTGCACCATCCGTTGCGTGCCCGGCTGGTCGCACCCGGGCGTTTCTCCGTTGACGGGACCCCCACCGACTGTGTGAACCTGGGCATTCACAGCCTACTTGACTTTCACCCGAACCTGGTCATCTCCGGCATCAACCGTGGAGCGAACCTGGGCGATGACGTGACGTACTCGGGGACGGTAGCCGCCGCTCTGGAGGCTACCTTGATGGGGATACCGGCATTTGCGATCTCTCTGGCCAGTATTGAGGAGGATGCTGACTACTCGAATGCCGCCCGCTTCGCAGCGACACTTGCCGGGCTGGTCTTCAGAAACGGTCTGCCGCAGGATACATTTTTGAACGTAAATGTGCCTGATGTCCCTTCAGCCGCCCTGAAGAAGCCGCTGATTACCATACAGGGGAAGAGGTGCTACGAAGGGACCATCGTCGACAAGGTAGATCCGCGCGGCCGCTCCTACTACTGGATCGGGACCGCTGACCTCGATTTCCACGACATAGAAGGGTCGGACTTCGCAGCCATAAAGAGAGGCCATGTCTCCATCACCCCCCTTCATCTCGATATGACCAATCACGGTTCGATTGCACTCCTCAATAACTGGACTTTTTAGTCCGGTTTTGCTATAAACGTCCATTCCTTCAGGGATAAAGAGGGCTGATGAACTTCGATATATCCAGAAGACGGATGGTTGAGACACAGATTGTTGCAAGAGGGATCAAGGACCGCCGGGTGATCGACGCCATGCTGAGGATCCCGCGCCATCTGTTCGTTCAGGAGGCGATGGCCTCACAGGCCTACAACGACACGTCACTTCCCATCGGTGAAAAACAGACCATTTCACAGCCCCATATCGTTGCACTCATGTCGGAAATGCTGGAACTCAAAGGGACTGAAAGAGTCCTTGAGATCGGCACTGGATCCGGTTATCAGGCTGCTCTGCTTTCCTGTCTGGCGGCCCGTGTCTATACAATCGAAAGAATCCCCTCTCTGGCATCGAAGGCCCGCAAACTGTTCGACACACTTGGCCTGACGAATATTTCGATGAAGATCGACGACGGTACCGCAGGGTGGGATTCGGAAGCCCCTTTTGATGCGATAATCGTGACCGCAGGTGCGCCGGATCTCCCGGAGCCGCTTTTTCACCAGCTTGTTGCCGGAGGGCGATTACTGGTGCCGATAGGAGATGACCAGTCTCAGGAACTTGCGATGGTAACGAAATTCGAAGACGGCAGCCGGACAGTAGAGAAGTCGACCCCCTGCCGCTTTGTCAAACTGATAGGAAAAGACGGCTGGAGTGCCCCAGCCTGAACAACAGTGGCGACCGGAGCAACTTTATGCATAAAGATGAATTTGATGATATTCTCGATGTCGTAACCGTCAACGGACAGCTTGACGAAGCTCTTCTCGAACCCGATTGTGAGGCTCTGGCCGCGGAAGAGGAGCTGGAGCCCGAGGCCGAGGATATCAAGATTGCAGAGGATGATACCTATTTCGACGATGCTATTAAGCTTTATCTGAGAGACATCCAGAAGACCAAGCTGCTTACAGCCGAGGATGAAAGAGAGCTGGCAACCAGGATTCTGGAAGGTGACAAGGCTGCACGCGACAGGATGATCGAGTCCAATCTCCGCCTGGTCGTAAAGATAGCCAAGCGTTATATCAACCGGGGCCTGCCGTTCCTCGATCTTATCGAGGAGGGGAACCTCGGACTGATAAAGGCTGTCGAACGCTTCAAGATCTCCAAGGAATGCCGTTTTTCAACCTATGCGACCTGGTGGATCAGGCAGTCGATCGAACGGGCTCTTGTCAACCAGTCGCGGACGATAAGGCTACCGGTTCATGTGTCCGATGATATCAACAAGATGCTGCGGAACTCCCGCGAGCTGATGCACAAGTTCAACAGGGAGCCTTCGGTAAAAGAGATCGCCACCGCCATGAACGCCGATATTGCCTATGTAAGACGTCTCATGCTCCTGTTGAAGAAGACCTATTCCATCGAGCGGCCGATGGGCGAAAACAGCGACTACTACCTGAGTGATACCATCGAGGATACCTCGTCGGTCTCGCCGTCAGAGCTGCTGGAAAACCTTAACAAGTTCGATCATGTATCCGAATGGTTCGAGACTCTTTCCGAGACTGAAAAGAGCATTCTGACGCTTCGTTTCGGACTGGAAGATTGTGAGCCGCAGACCCTTGACACGATCGGCAAGCAGTTCGGCGTAACCAGGGAGAGGATACGGCAGATCGAGTCCAAGGCGATCGAGAAACTGAGGAAAGTAAAAGACAGCGTTGAAAAGTGAAATCTTCTAAAAAAAGGAGGGCGCTCAATGCAGGAATTGAAGGATATAATCAGGGATGTGAGTGATTTTCCGAAAAAAGGGATCGTTTTCAAGGATATAACCACCCTTCTCGGCGATGCGAAGTCATACCAGCAGATGATCGATCTCATGGCACACCGCTACATCGGCAAGAAGATCGACAAGGTCGTTGGTGTGGAGGCCCGTGGATTCATCATCGGAGCGGCGCTTGCCTACAAACTCGGAGCCGGGGTGGTTCTGGTGAGAAAGCCGGGGAAACTCCCGTTCAAGACCTTCAAGAAGACTTATGACCTTGAGTACGGTACCGACACCCTGGAGATTCACACGGACGCTATCAAGCCGGGAGAGAACATTCTGATCGCCGACGACGTGCTTGCCACCGGCGGCACGATGGCGGCGGTAGTAGATATGGTCGAGAGTCTCGGCGGGAATATCTTTGAATGCTGCTTCATGGCCGAGCTTGAGTTCCTGCACGGCAAAAAGAAGCTGCCTGAGGAGAAGGTGTTCTCGCTGCTGAAATTTTGAAACCTTGCAAAAACAGCAACGCTGTTGTATAAAAACAAGCCTTGTCCCCGTAGCTCAGCAGGATAGAGCACTTCCCTCCTAAGGAAGGGGTCGGACGTTCGAATCGTCTCGGGGACGCCAAATATCAATAGGTTACAGCATGAGCTGTAACCTATTTTGCGTTTTTAGCAATTTATTCATACTTTATTCATACTTTATTTATTGGTCAGAAGGGAAATTTTTTGAAATTCTTTGACCGAATAATACCGGGTTCCTGTCATGGGTTCCCGGTTTTTTATTGATGCACCTAAGAATATTTTAAAATTAATTGATTGTAAGTTTAACTGTGCTATACGTTTAAAGGTGGTGTTACAACCACTATTTACATAATGAAAGGAAATACAAATATGAGTTTCGAGATCGAAAGTGGAATTGCAATGCCTGTAACAAAACGTGGTGGAAAGCGTGAATCGGCGTATCCGTTTAACAAGCTTGAAGTTGGGCAGTCCTTTTTCATTCCTGCTTCTGAGAAGCATCCTGAACCGGCTAAAAGCCTTGCCAGCACTGTGAGCGGTGCGGCTAAAAGGTATGACGTGCCTGATCTTGATGAAAACGGCGTTCAGAAGACCAAGAACATTACTAATCCGAAAACCCAAGCCGTCAGAGAAAACGTACCTGCTATGAAGCATACTCGTACTTTCAAACTAGTCGCTGCTGAAAAGGACGGAGTTAAAGGCGCTCGTGTGTTTCGTACCTTGTAAGAATTATACTACTGCTTATACTTTATTAACTCGCTAATTCAAATTTGCCCCACAAAGGCCAATCTCGGTCAAGGCCATGCTATCCCCTTGCCCACAAACATGAAAAGGCCACAAAAGTTCAAGCGGCGATGATTTTGCGTCAGCTTAAACGAAATTTTGAGATACGCTTTAAGTAAAGATTTGAGGAGGTGAATATTAATGTTATGGATAATTATAATACTTATTGTTTTGCTTTTTATACTTTATTAACTACTACGAAATTAACTTAAAGAGCTATAAATATACCTACGTTCACACAAGACAACTAATTAATTCTTAGCTTGTTCTCGTAGTTTCAATAATTCCGCTACTCTTGCTTTTGCTTTTGGATGTATTGCATATTCTAGGTCAAGCTCTTCAAAAGTGTTCACGTGTTTTTCAGTCTTCCCATATACAAACATTTCTTCAGCTCCGGTTAAGCCGCTATCTATTCGACTTCTAGGAATGCGCTTTCTGTTCGTTGCCATCGTTATTACCTCCCTGAAGGTCTTCCCGGCCTATCGTTTAAAGGTTCAAGATCAAGATTCAGACTTTTAAGCGCCTGAAGCATTGCCGATCTTGAATCCCTCTCTGTGATAGTGAGCGGGTGAGCTTTCTTTTGAAAGAACCTGTCTTCAACTTGCATCCCTTCAGTTTTGATTATGGCTTGTGCTTCACGCATACGGTCAAACGCTTCCATTGCTGTCTGAAGGATTAGCAAGCCTGCTTCATCTTCAATAGAATATTCATTTAAAAGCTTATTCCATAGGGCTTGACCTTCTTTTGATAGGTGTTTAGGTGCTTTTTTCGGCTTATTATTCAGGTTCATTTTCAACCTCCAAAATTTATTAAAGGAAAAACTTGGTTCGGTGCGTCCATGGGGGGCCGCTCGGTCTTCATGGAAGCGACTTTGCACTTTGAAACCGCCCTCCCTATCTTCTTGTAATCATTGAATTGTTATCATAATAAAAATATACAATTAATTAAATTAATGCCCTGCCGGTTGTTCTTTGCTTGCTTTAAGTGCTTGTGAACGCTCAAGAATAGCAGCATAAGCAATCATCAGGACACTGGCCACGATCAAAGCAAGAGGCATGGTGACAAGGTAACAACCGTATAAAAGCGTGATAATACCAGTAATCAAAAGCAAGTCTGAAACGTCGATCTTCATGGTAATTACTCCTTTGACATTTGATAGTAGAAAAGGGGCCAGTTTCCCGGCCCCTCAGCGTATTAAACAATTAAGGCTTGATACCCTTCAGGACAGCAAAGGCTTTCGAATGAGCCAAAGCAACATCCATTCGAAGATGAGCCAAGAACGCATACTGAAGATTATCAGCAAAGCGTTCTTTCAAAACTTCGATTCTAAGTGCAGTTCTTGCACCGATGAACAGTTGCTTGAAGTCGCCAGTAATGACCGACGAGCAAACAGCGCCGGAAGTTCCCTGAACCTCTGTGACAGGGCATTTTGTGGTCGAGAGAAGCGGCAGCTTTTCCAGCAGGTCAGGACGCCGAAGAGGTTGACCAAGGGTGTCAACAAGACCCGCCAGGGTGAAGCGGGTTCTAGGTGCCATAATGGCCGCTGTAGGGTCAGGCGCGTTATTGTCTGCCAGCAGTTGAACGGTTGCAAGCAGGGGAGCCCAATTTGTCAGGGCTGCGCCGTTGTCGGCCATAGCGTGAACATTGACACCGGACACGTTGACAAGTCCTGTCGGCTCATTGCCTGAACCTGAACCGAATAGACATACTCTGTCGGCTTCCTGTGCCATGGCAGCGGTAAGCGCCATTTCAAGAGCCGTGTTGATGTTGACTGAATCTTCAAGCAGTTCCCTCGATACCTTAACAAGAACAGCAAGGCTTTTCGGGAGAAACTGAACACCGGAGAAAGTCGGCTCTGATTCGGAAACACTGTCATTCTCGCCACGCCATCCCGGCGTCGGGTCTGTCTCGATCCGGGCAATGGTGGTTTTGTCACTTGTCAGCGGTACGGTGATTGCTCCGGCGCTAATAACGTGAGAAGCGGCCCTCATTTTATCAATCAGCTGTGCCATGACCATATCGGGAACTGTGTACCCTCCGGCACTGTCTGTGCCTTCAGCAAGAGCGGCGCGGAGTTCCTGATTATTACCCGGCCCCAAGATCATGGAGCGGAGAAATTCACCAGCGGTAAACGACTCATGCCCACCTTTTGCGCCAAAGAAATCGGCCATACGATGTTCTTTGCCCAAAAGTGGAATTTTTCGGCCTTCAGCGTCATAGCCGAATTGAATAGTTGAAGCATTATTGACGCCGCTTGCTCCCATCAAGCCACGTTCAGCATATGTACGATCTTGCTTTGCATCAAAAGCACACTGAATGTCAGTAAGAAGATTAGAACAGACTTCAAAGGCCCGACTTTCAGTTTCAGTCATTTGCCTTTTCTCGTTTTTTGCAGCATCAATAAGACCATGTGCCATTTTTCTAAGTTCATGCCGTTTATCGCTCATATCTTTAGCGGAATCCCCGCCATTAATGTTGACTGCAAATGTATCGGCATCTTTTAGAAAAGAGCGTTTAAAAGCTATAAGTTCGTCATTAGTTGATTTTTCAAGTGCAGGTGCGTGCATAATTTTGAATCTCCTTTTGTGTTTGATCGCTAGAGCCTAAACGCAAAAAGCGAGACTCTAGCAGGTTGTCGGTTTTTACCGATCTATCGCTAAAGGCTCGCTTCCGCTGGTTTACCGGATTTGAAGCCATCCTTTTACATCCGGGGCATACGCTGGTTTTCCGCATGTCGGCTGCAAGGGATTTGATAGATACAATAATATGAATAATTGAATATTGCAAGATAAAAAATATATTTTTGTATCAACTTGTTATCAAGTAGCGCCTGTTTTACTTACTATTTCATT
>JBGQLM010000021.1:0-34452 GCA_041500085.1 Geobacteraceae bacterium | reverse complement strand
GGTATCATCTTTTGCTAAGCCCTGAATTTTTTTGTTATCTTCAACGAGTTTATCATTAATCTTCTTATAGTCGTCGATCGCATTTCTGATGGTCCGGAGGTTCCTTTTAAGCTCGATCTCCTTGTTTCTCTTGGATATCAACTGGGTCGAAGGAAGGATCAATCCTGCAAGAATGGAGAGGATAGAGAGTGTCATGATCAACTCGACCAGACTCAACCCTGATCTTCTGTCAGCAACAAAACCTGTCAAGGTTTCCTGATCTCCACAACTGAATTGTAAAGAGTGGATTCGATCTGTTTCCCGCCCTTCCCTGCCAGTTTGACACCTACGAAGCCTATACTTGCAGGCCCTGATGATTTTGCCTTGAAAACCACGGAAAAGAGCTTCCCGGAACCTTTTACCCCTTCGGAATCCTCGCCTTTGGAAATTTTGACAGTCAACAAACCTTCCTTATTATCAAACTTTTCGGAAAATATTGCCGGTTTGCCATCCAGTTTGAATAGATCCCCTTCTGCGACCGAAAGGATCTCAAGAGCATTGGGGGCGTACACAACAGTCATCGGAGCCACATAGAGTGCATCGGCATCAGAAGCCAGAATTTCGGCAGTAAAAGTTTCATTCTCCTTGACAACGGAAGGTGCAGAAACCTTTATCGAGACTCTTTTTACAGGAGCCGGTGGAGTTGTCTGGGTAACCGGTAATGGAGGAGTTGGCACGATAGCAGGGGCCGGGCTCTGGGAAGCGGGAGCCTGAGGAATGATACCCCCTGGAAGTGCTTTCTGATTATCAGTAACCGGCTTTGCGTCGACGACCGGGATCGCGGGTAATGGCTGCACAGAAACAGAAGGTACAACCGGAATCGGTGCCGGAAGAGCTGTCGGAATAGGTGCCGGAACAGCAGTCGAAACCGGTGGAAGTATAGTCGGAACTGGCGCAGAAGTCGTAGAGGTTTTTTGCCCTGGTTTAGGCTGCGGGGAGTCTGCCGCTCCTGACTTTGCTGTTTTTGCAGGAGCTGCAGCGTACTCAGGTTCCTGCGCGAATGAGGCATAATGCTTTGAAATAGAAGGGTCATCCTCAACACCGGACCAGAAAGAGGCAGTCTCAGGATCCGAGACCGTGATTCCTCGCACAATTCTCGGGGTTATTGCAAGGATCAGCTCGGTCTTGTCACCGGAGTTATTACTATTCGTGAACAGCTGTCCGATGATCGGTATGTCACCGAGCAGAAACACCTTATCTGATTGCTTATTCTTGGTATCCTGAATCAGACCGCCGATAACACTCGTCTCCCCGTCCTTGAGGGAAAGAACGGTGTCAAGATTCCTCGTACCGATTGTTGCCACTGTCGTGTTACCGTCCGAACCCACCTTGGCTGTAGAAAGGATTGAGCTGACCTCAAGCCCGAGCTTGATATTTATATCATTGTTCAGCTGGATTGTAGGCTCTGCGTTTACCTTGACACCGACGTCAACGTACTGGACGTTCACATTGAAGGAGCCGGTTCCGCTGGATGAAGTAGTTGTGATCGGCACCCTTGTGCCGACATTGAATTTGGCCTTTTCGCGGTTTTTTACCCGTATCTTCGGATTTGAAAGAGTCTCGGCATTGCCAAGCGTTTTCGCGAAGTTGAAGGTAGCATTGGGCACGGTTATATAACTGCGATAGTCACCCCACCGGAACAGATTCAACAGCTGGCTTGTTGTGGATGTTGCTATAGTTGCGGCCGGGGTGGCAGCTCCGGCTACTGCAGTTGCTGCTGCAACAGGTGTAGTGGTGGAGAAAGAGTCGCTCAGGAACTGACCGGACGGACTCAGTGTATTGATACCTACAGCGTATTTGCTTAAACCAAGCCCGAAAGCTTCACCGTTTTTCTTTGAAAGTTCGATGACTTCGACCTCAAGTACAACTTCAGCATCAGGTACATCGTTGGCATCAAGGATCCTCCTGGCAACTTCGATCACATCCAGAGTATCCCTGATGACCAGGGTGTTCATCTCTTCATTCACGTAGATCTTCTTTACCTGAAGCATTGTCCTGATGAGGTTTACGGCTTTTTTTGCATCCAGTTTGTTAAGGAAAAAAGTCTGAACGTATAGCTCTTCATACTGCTTCAACTTGTCAGGGGTGCGGGCAAAAATGATTATGGTAGATTCGTTCAGTACTTTCCTGCCGAGTTTCTGCATACCTGTGATTATGTCCAGCGCCTGCTGAAAGGTTGCATTTTCCAGATAGATCGTGACATTCGACTCTTTGAGAGATTCGTCAAAAACGAAATTGATCCCTGACAGCTGAGAGATGATATTAAACACATCCTTGATCTTGGCATCCTTAAACTTGAGGGTTATCGGTTTGGTTGACTTGAGGTTGAGTTCGAAGCCTTCTGTCTTGGCACGCTTGGTCTTAAGGAGCCTGTCAAGAGCTGCTACTGCTTCCTTGTTTGATGGATTCAGATTGACTGCCTTCTGATAGGCACGGACAGACTCTTTTATCTTGTTCTCTTTTTCAAAAGCAGCGCCCTCATCATATGACTGCTTCGAGTTTAAATATTTCTGGGCAATCTCACCCTGCTGCCGTGCCTTATCAAGCCCCGGCTCCATAGCCATTGCTGTCTGGAACTCAAGGAAAGCCTCTTCATATCTATTCGCGCTGAGCAGCTCCTCACCCCTGCTGAGATGGAATTTTGCCGCATGCTCACTGGCCTTCAGAAATGCAACCCGGTACTCACTGATATCGGGGTTATTTGTTACTGCCTCGGCGTATTTTTTTACGGCCTCATCGTATTTCCCGCTACGCTCAAGCTGGGCTGCCTTGTCAAAGGAGGTACGGCCTGTTGCACAGGCAGCGAGCAGCGCCAACATCAGAAGTAATGCTATGTTACGTACGATTTTCATCGTGAAGTCTCCTCGAAGGGCCATATTATCATTTCCTTGGTGCAGTCAGCGGTCTGTTTTCGATCAGTGGTATGACTATCTCTCCGGAATCCTGCAGGCTTGTAATCGTTAGAGAGTCATCGGTAAGCGATGTCACGTCGTACTTGTTTGCAATCTTGTCACCTTTTTTAACGACAAAAATCTCTTTGCCGTTTGTCAGGAATATCTTCTTCAGGCTATCCTTTTTCAGAAAACCTAAAAAGGTAAAATTGGCCAGGTCACGTTGAAGTGGTGTCTGCTCAATTACAACAGCTGCTTGAGCCTGCACCGGTGGTAATGGAGGCGGCACAGGTTTTTTAGCAGGAGGAGGCGGTGGCGGCGGAAGCGGCACAGGGACCTTTATGATCTCATCCGAAAACAGGCTCTGGAAAATGTTTTTCCCGCCGGTAGCAGCAAAACCGGGAGCCCTGTCAAGGAGATCTACTCTCACTCTTTCTGTATCGTTGTCCTTGCCCGGTTTCGATTCTGCACGCGTTGCGACCATCCCGGTCTGATATTTAAGCTTATCAATCGTTTTCTGTCTGGGCATCCGCAGATAACCGTAAAACAGAGAGGCTGAGAATAAAACCAGCAGCACCGTAAGGATCAATCTCTGGCGATTCATTTGGCCTCCATATTGAAGTAGGAGGTCATCTGCAGTTGAAGCTGGACGGCAGCTGCGGAAGGTGTGTTCGCGGCAGCCATTGATACGGCGTTAATTACCTGGATATTACCGTGTGTTCCAAGATCGTAGATGAACTTCTTCAACTGGGGGTATTTCCCGGAGACAGTCAGGGTAAGCGCGTAGCTTAACAGCTTGTCATCCTTATTCAAAGAAGGCTTATATGTAATCGAATCAATTTCGAGACCGTTTTTTGCTCCAAGGTTGTAGAGTTCACCGATATATCTCGCAAACTGGCTTTTCGGATAGACCCTCTCCCGGAATCTGGCAAGGTCCGAAATACCGTTCCGGTAAAGAGTCTCCCTGTCCTGAAGAAGAACGCCGCGCCCCTCCTGCTCGCGAAGCTTCATCCACTCTGACTGAAGTTTCTCAACTCCTGGATTCTGGTACAGATTCAGGAAAAACTGGAAAGACAGAGCAATTGCAAAAAGAGCGGCAACTGCATACAGAGTCTTTCTTCGCATAACCAGGATCTGTTTAAGGATCGTGAATTTCATAAGATGGAAGCCTTGCATGTCACGGTAAAATTTATCCCTTTTTGTTTATTCCCGGTTTTCATGCTTGTCTGATCTATCAGGTAAACCTCAGTGAAACTCTTTGAACCTTCAAGATTCTCGATGAATTTTCTTATGGCAGAAAAATCTCTGGCACTGCCTGAAAGCTTCAGGAGCTCTCCCTTTGAAGGATCGAGCCCTCTCAACGTTACCCCGTCAGGGACCAGATGTTCAAGATTGTTCAGGAGTGCCAGCCAGTCATAGGATCTGCCATACAGTATGGTGTTGACGCTCTTCACTTCAGCGAGAAACTTCGAATAATCACTTTCGGAAACTTTGCTGGTCTTCGAACCTGCCACCTTCCTGGATTTATACTCTCCGAACTTGTGTGTCACTTCTAGGTTCAAGTTAAAATTGTAAAGTGAGAGCGAGATCCATGAAATGAGCATGACTATAAGGAGAGTCAGAATGAAATTAACTTTCCTGTAATCTACATACACCCTTGTTGCCAGATTTATGTCGAAATTCATCGAAGGCCCCTTGATGCTGCTCCAAGAGCGCTCATGATATTCGGCAGAAGAGAACGGTCGATCTGCTGCCTTGAACTGTTAATGAACGAATCGGTGTCCAAAAGAAACGGCTCTACACCTGAAACCTCGAAAATTACACTCCTGAAAAGAGATCGATCTTCAATCGCACTGTAGTAGAAAATATTTTGTGGTTTCCAACCGCCCTTAGAGTCGGAATACACAAGAACAGAACTGTTTATCTCCCTGTAAAGTCTCACAGGATCCATTCCCGCCGTGCCTATCAGCTTGCTCCTGAAGAAGTCGAGTTTACCTTCCTGAAAGATCATCACGCACAGGCTTCCCCTGTGGTGCAGTACCAGTGTGAGGTCTTCCTGGACCTCAAGCCTGGGTGAGAAAAGCCGGTATATGTTGAAAGTTGCGAAATCTATCTTTGCAGGCTCCAGCCCGGATGAAAGAAAAAGCTCTTCATATTCGGATATAACCGATTTGGAGACAAGTGCTACGAGAAGGGTCGCATTTCCCTCTTCATCCTCCTTAATGATCTGATAATCAAGATGAAGTTCATTCGGATCTATCGGAAAACTCTTCTTCAGCTTCCATTTGATCTGGTCTGAACCTTCCTCCTTGTTTTTAGTTAACGATTCAATCTCAAGAGTCATGACTCTGCCCGAAAAATCAGGGATCGACATTGAAACTCTTTTTGTGTCAGTCGAGAGCTTAAGGTAAGACTCCGAGATTGCCGCACCCAATGCTTTTGTATCAAGTACATTTGGATCCTTGAGCGACCCTTTAAGGATATCTTCTGAATAGGTAGCAGCTTCGTACCTCTCAATAACAGGAGAACTTTTTGCTCCGGATGCAAGCACCCATACAAGTCCGTTCTGATAAATCTCGATCCCCAGAGCATTATTTGAAAACAACATACAGACTACTCCACAAATGTGACTCTGTTGATTTCCTTGATAGTGGTTTCACCGACCAAGACTTTCTCTACTGCCGATTCGCGTAAAAACATAGTACCCGCCTCACTGGCCGCTTTCTTCAACACTGCCGCAGGAGCTTTGGATACGATCAGCTCCCTCAGTTCATCGTTTAGATCAAGAAGTTCAACAATGGCCGATCGTCCTCGATACCCTGTACCGTTGCATTCATCGCAACCTTTTGCCTCGAAAAAAGTGGCAGAAGTGGCCAATTCGGGTTTAATGACTGACTCGAGTAGGAATTCATCCGAGTAAGTGACCGGAACCTTGCAGACCGGACAGACTTTTCTCACCAGCCTCTGGGCCATAACACAGTTCAGACATGAGACAAAGTTGTAAGGGTCGATCCCCATATGTATGAACCGGCCAATGACATCAAAAACATTGTTCGCATGAACGGTAGTGAAAACCAGGTGACCGGTGAGTGCAGATTGAACGGCTATCTGTGCGGTCTCGGGATCCCGGATCTCACCTACCATTATCTTGTCCGGATCGTGTCTGAGGATAGAGCGAAGTCCTCTCGCAAAGGTAAGTCCCTTTTTCTCATTCACAGGTATCTGCACGATGCCTCTAAGCAGATATTCGACCGGATCCTCAATGGTGATAATCTTCTCTTCGCCCGTATGTATTTCAGTAAGTGCGGCATAAAGGGTTGTTGTTTTTCCGGAGCCTGTCGGTCCGGTAACGAGGACCATTCCGTATGGTTCACGTATCATTTTCCTGAAACGTTTGATTTCATGATCCGACATTCCGAGAACATTGAGCGTTAACCCCTTGAGGTCGCTTGCAATGCTCTCTTTGTCCAGAATCCTTATTACTGCGTCCTCTCCAAAAGCACTCGGCATTATCGAAACACGAAAATCGATTGACTTGCTGTTTATCCTGAGCTTGAAACGACCGTCCTGAGGCACCCTGCGCTCTGAAATATCCAGCTCGCTCATTACCTTCAGACGAGAGATGATCGGCCCCTGGAAATGCATGTCAATAATATCTGTTGCCTTGTACAGAACGCCGTCAATCCTGTACTTTATGACAACCCCTTCCATTGCCGTCTCAATATGAATGTCACTCGCCCTTCGAGTGAGGGCATCCATTATGGTTGAATTCAGAAGCTTGATTATGGGGCTTGTATCAGCTGAAATCGCCTCTACGGAGAGAACCTCTTCGCCCTTTTCAGTCTCTGTGACCAGCTGAAGCATGAAGTCTTCAGAGACCTCCTTCAAAACCCGGCTGGTTCCCTCCCCCTTCTTGATAATCTGTTGAATGCTTGTGGGAGTGGCAATTTTAAGCAGAAGCGGCCTGTCAAGCAGCAGCTCAAGATCATCCAGCTTTACCACATCAGTCGGATCGGAGATAGCAATTGCAATAGAATTGTCGACAATCTCGATCGGGACAAAAGTATAGCGATAGACCATATCGGCAGGGAAAAGTGCGAGGATGCTCTCGTCAATCCTGAATGAAGCGAGGTCGATAAACTCGAGTCCGAACTGCTCGGCCAAGGCCCGGTAGAGGATTTCTTCGGAAACCACCCCTTCCTGCAGACAGAGATCTCCAAAGCGAAGATGCGAACTCTTGAGCTTTTCGATAATGTAGGCCAGTTGCCCTACCGTTATATCGCCACGATCGAGAAGGATCTCACCAATTTTTTTTCTGGCAAAAGATATGCTCATAAATTAACCGACCGTTCCGGCAAGCTTGAATACCGGCAGATACATGGTAACTATAATTGTCCCGATGACGACTCCCATGACAACCATGATCGCAGGCTCAATTGCCGTGCTTAACAAATGAAGTTTCTGGTCAAGCTCTTCCTCGAAATAGTCTGAAATCCCCTCCAGCATCTCTTCCAGGGAACCGGTGGACTCACCAACACTCAGCATCCGGAGAGCAAGAGAAGGCATCAGTCTGGCACCGTCGATCGCGATACTGAGACTCACCCCCTCCTCAACACGCCTGATCGCTGAAATCATTCTCCCTTCAAGCACCTTGTTGTTCAGGGTCGCGACAGACATTTTCAGAGATTCCACTATAGGTATCCCGCTCTCGATTATTGTTCCGAGAGTCCTGGTGAAACTAACTATCGAATATTTGAAGAAGACATCACCGATTACCGGAATCTTTAAGACCATTGTGTCAAGAGTCAAACGTCCTGATTCAGTAGTAATCCATTTCTTGAAAAAATATACAGCTAAGATGACCAGTGTTACGAGAAGGAAAAAATATTTTTTCAAAACAGATGTGAAAGAGATAAGTATCAGTGTCGGAGTAGGAAGTCTGGTACCGGCATCAGCATAAACCTGGCTGAACGTAGGGACAACATAAACGAGAAGAAGAGTAATAGCAACGAAGGCTACTGAAACCAGAATTGCCGGATAAAAAAACGCTGTAATCACTTTCTTTTTGAAGCCGTCAGTTTTCTTCAGGAAAGTGATATAGCGTCTTATTGTCTGGACAAGGTCTCCGGTGCGCTCCCCGGCACGAATTGAAGCTATGTAAAGATGTGAAAATGCACTTGGATGACGTTCGAAGGCATCAGAAAGAGAACTTCCCCCTTTTATGTCCTCCCTGATCACTTCCAAAACTTCAGCAAGCCGACCTTTATCAATTCTCTCGAGGATGGTGTCAAGAGATTGAATAATGGGAAGACCGGCCTTTATAAGGACAAGCAATTCCTGATTGAACGCAATCAGAGCCTTGAGGTCTATTTTTTTCCGGTAGGCACCCTTCTTCCAGAGAAACTGGAAGGGTTTCCTGGTTATGCTGAAAACGAAAAAACCTTGTGTGGCAAAACTCTGCCTGAGAATATCAGCGTTAGCAGCCTCATACTCCTTCTCAAGAATCTTTCCGTCAGCAGTCCCGATTTTACATTTAAATAGTGGCATATTCCGATCAGTTGTACTTAAAGTGGATTAGTTGCCGTAAACTGTTCAATATGACTTCGGATTATGCTCCACACCATGACAAGTCAGATAACATTCCCCGCTGAACTTTGAGGTCCCCTTCTCCACGAACTTCAAGAGTCCTTTCGAATTAGGTGAGACCACGGTCCTGTTAAACATTATCAGATTTTTGTACTCTGTGCTGCCGTGAGAATTGTGACAGGTGTAGCATGATGTGCCCAATCGGGAAAAGGCTTTCCCGTTTATATGAAGCGAGTGGTACTTGAAGCTCTCATTCGCCAAAATGCTGGTACGACTGTGACATCGATAGCACAGTGCATAAGTCTGAGGGCTCTCTGAAATATTATCTGATGCGTCAAAGTTATCTTTCAAGATATAGCGGTATCTCGAGCCGTGGACACCCTTAGGACCGTTGCTGTCGTCATTGCCATGGCAATCAGAGCAGGAAATTACGGACACGTCCGTGGCAGCGATTTTCTTCTCATGGTATGGGCGTACAAGGCTTATGACAGCAGAATTCTTGCCTTCCCCCTCTACCGGATGAAATGAAGGATTACTTAGTGAGAATTCGATCCGTTTATTTGTATACTTCCCGGGAAGATTCACTGAATCCCCGTGGCACCTGTAGCAGATTTCTGATTCCCGGGTAGCAACAACGGTCCGACCCGCAACTCTTTTCCCCTTAACCCCGGAAAATTTATTCTCTTTTGTCACGAAATGAGGATGATGACAATCCACACAATCTGCATGCCTCAAAACTTTAGGATCGACCTCCGGAAGTATCTCATTAGCAGAGTGACGTCCAGGTGTATCAAAAGTAGGATGCCTGAAGGTCTTGGCATATTCCGCTTCAATATCCTTAAGATCGAATTTGTTTACTATGGCCCCCCGAGGCATTTTCTGCGCCAACGCCTTTCTCTGCCGACTGCCGTGACAGGTAATGCAAAGTAATGAGCCTCCTCCACTCTTCAGATTGGACCTGTAGTGACAGGTTGCACACCCCAGCGGGAGATTCTTCTTATCAAGATGAACTGTATCGGCAGCTTCTACAGAGCAGCAGCAGAAAAAAACAAAAATCATGTTAACGGCCAGATAAAAATACATATCAATCCTACCAGGGGTTCGGAGATGGATAAACATTATGACAGGCAAGACAGACATCATCATATTTACCCGCCGCCCAGAAAGGCGTTGTCTGGCTGGGGACATCGGATTGGTCCTGATGCGGATCATGGCAGGTAGTACACTGCATCCTCTGCAGTCTGTCAAGTTTCACATTGTACGGAAGGGGAGGATACTTATAATCCTTTCCAAAAGTGTTTTTCAGAATGTTAATAACATTGGTATCGTATCTGAATGAAACAGGATGATGAGAAGAAAAGGTCTCGTAGGAGATTGCCACACCCGCACCTGAACGGCCACCCTTTACGTCCATAAAATGAATAGGCTGAGGAGACATCGAAAACGGTGTCGTAAACACGGCGCCAAGTGCTGTAACTCCATCATGGCAGCTGAGGCAGAGACGAGAAGATCCATTGGGCTGACCATACTCGCTCACTGCTCTCAAAGCCGGGTCATCGATTGACAAGGTAGACGATGAAAAATGTTTAAAAGTTTTTGTTGTAGCCTTCCTGTTCCAAAGAGGACCCTCAGCGCTGGCATGGTGAGGGGTATGACAGAATATGCAGATCTGGGCACTTTGAGGATAGGAGGGGTTGTCATTTGCAGGGATAGCACGGTAGTTGGCCGAGGTATTTGAATAAGAGAAATTATGTTTATTGCCGATCTCGGATATTTTTCTGCCTGCGCCTTCGGAAAGGCCTGACAGGGCTAAAATAACAAGTCCGGCTGTTATAATAAGAAATCGCATGATTTTAATGCTTTTCCTTTAGATATTGAAATATCTGCAAGCGCTGATTATACGAATCAGAGACATAAATCCTGTCTTCATGATCAATATAAATCCCGTTCGGCATAAAAAACTGGCCTGGACTTTTACCGGTAGAGCCCACATAAAGCAGAAGCTGTCCTGTCTGGTTGAAAATCTGAAAATTATCGAAATTTGCATCGATTATGTAGATATGGGATTCGCTGTCGAGAGCAACACCTTTTGGTCTGGCAAAAGTGCCGGGACCGTCGCCTACAGTACCGATCGTTCTGACAAGATTGCCGGATGCATCAAACATCTTGATAGAAAAGTTGAATGCATCCGTAACATAAACATTTCCGTTAAGGTCGACGGAGATATTAACCGGCTTGTTCAGATTATTAATTTCAGGGCTGTTCGGGAATTCCCTTATAAATCTGTCCTTATTGTCGAACACATTGATTTTATTGGCAAGGACATCAGCCACATATTTATGATCATTCCTGCCGATCGCAATACCGGCAGGTCGCTGGAACTCTACAACTCCTTCACCCAAAGCACCGAGATATTCTGAGTCCTTGTTGAATTTGTATACTTTGGCTTTTACTGAATCCGTCACATATAAATTCCCAAAGCTGTCCAGTGCAACACCTACCGGACTCGCAAGCGGCTCACTACCCGAATGAGTAATGTAGGTCATTTCGTTATCGACAAAATCAATTTTGTGCACCAGCCTTGCTGAAGGGTCGGCAATGTAAATAAACCTTTCGCCATCTGATACGATACCGGCCGGTGTCATAAGCCCGACTGACTGCGGGCGTTCTCCGGTGACAAGTTCAAAAAGAGAGCTCATCGCCCCTTTCGGAGCAGTAAACTCATCCGGACCGGTAAATACTTTCAACAGCTTCACTCTTGGCTGCTCGGGTGCAGAAGGCCAAACCCGTGGGACTCCAATGTCCGAGAAGAATTCCGACTTCGCACGTTGATGTGAGCAAGCAGCAACAGATAAGAGCAGAATAAGATATATTAAAATTTTAATTCTGTTCAAAGAAGCTCCTGGTCAGGCTAAAAACATCCCAGTGATCCAGAAAAGAAAAAAACAGAGGGAAATCAGCCCCCATTTCCTTGCAGCCTTTACAACAAACTGGTTATCAACCGGAAACGAGTAGTGAATAAAAAAGATAATGGTTGCTATCCAACCCCATAGCCCGACTTGTGAAACCAGAGCCCAATATTCGTTCATCACCTCTGCCCCGCGTTGAAGATGGACCTGCTGAGAGACCCCAGTTTGAGTTTCCACACCATAAGAACTGCTTCGCGTACAATCTGTTTTGACATTTTCGATGACCCTGCGTGCCTGTCTACGAAAATGATGGGGATTTCGCCTATTCTAAACCCTCTCTCATGACATCTGTAGTTCATCTCGATCTGGAAGGAATAACCGTCCGATCTTATGGATTCCAGATCTAACGATTCCAAAACGTTCCGGCTGAAGCACTTGAACCCCCCGGTGCAATCTGAAAGATGAAGCCCTGTTATAAGCCGTGTATAAACACTTGCACAGTAACTCAGGATCAGGCGTCTTATGGGCCAGTTCACAACGCTTACACCGTTGATGTACCTTGAACCGATAACAAGATCGTATTCGGACATTTTCTTAATGAACAGCGGCAACATCGCAGGATCATGGGAGAAGTCCGCATCCATCTCGACTATGTAATCAGCACCGTTATCGAGTGCTATCCTGAACCCCTCCCGATAAGCCGAACCAAGCCCAAGCTTACCTGCCCGGTGGAGAACCTTTACCCTAGAAGTACTTGAGGCGAGCCGGTCAGCGATGTCGCCGGTACCGTCAGGAGAGTTGTCATCAACAAAAAGGATATCAACTCTTTCGTCCTGGGAAAGAATCATCCCTGCAAGCGTCTCAATATTGTCACGCTCGTTATATGTGGGTACGACAACAGTTATCTTCAATACACCCGCCCGCTACTGTAAAATGTATTAGTACAGAATAAATGAATACTCTGAATCATGCAAGGGAAAGGGGACAAAGATTCAATTCGGGCCTGATCCGGATCCGGATGAACGGAGTTTTTCCAGAGACCCCAGTGCGTCTGATGCACGCAACTCATCTCCTGATTTCTTATAAAGAGACGCCACCTTTTCCAGATCGTCTCCTGCCCTGGAAAGATCTCTACCAGCAACATTGGTCGTAGCGGATCTATTGAAGGAAAGAGCAGCCGCACTAAAGTCACCAAGCATCTCGAAAGCCCTTCCGATTCCGCGGAGATCATCGGACACCCTGGTTGATACAGCAACCCCCTTGTCTACAACAAGGGCTGACTGGAAAAGCTGGAGAGAATCATTAAACCTTTTTTCAATGAAAGCCACCTCGGCGAGGATTCTCAGAGAGTTCCCCTCCTCTCCCTTTTCGCCAAGAGACCTGCTTGACTTTTCACCAGCAATCGCATTCTCTTTAGCCGTTTCCAGTTCCCCTTTCCTGAGACAGATCAAGGAATACAGATTCAACATTCTCGCCAGATCTTTCTCTCCGGCTGCCTTGACTGCTTTATCCGCCCAGAATCCGGCATCATCCAGAGCAGGCTTTACCAGGGAGCTTTTGGCTTTTTCAAAATAAATTTCCGCCGCCAGTTCAGGGATTTGTTGAGCCAAATTCAGCGCATGGTCTATTGCAACGTCAGCCTTCGCAAAATCACCCTTTTTCCTGAAAACACGGGAGCTGTTAATCAGAGTCAAGACCATGCCGTGAAAATCCTCAACAGAGCTGAACAGCCGGTGTGCTTCCATAAACTCTGACTCTGCTGCGGCCAGCTTTCCTTGAGACTCGGCGTTCACACCGATTATGTTTCGCCGCTCCGCCTGCTGCAGCACGACAGGGAGCTTTTGTTTTGGCGAGGAAATGCAGGACGCAAGAAGAAGGGAAGTTACTATCACCAATGAGAGAACAAGATACCTCTGCCTATTCATTGCTGTCCCTCTTGATCAGAGAGTTGTGCTCGGAGGGTGCAACAACACTGCTGAGCGGCCATATCCATTTCATCCCTTCAAGCAGGTATTCACTCTGATCAATCACTATCTCTGCCTTGTTTATCAGTCTGGGAATCTGGGGAAGCGCTTCGGCCGAAGCATTGTTCACCCCCCTGGAGAGCTGCTCAACATTTACCAACGATGCGTCCAGCTTTTCCAGTAATGGCGGCAGCCTCTTTTCGACGGTATTCATGGAGCTGTCTACTTTCAGGAGAACCGGTTCAACCTGTTCAAGGCGTGTACCGGCCAGTGTAAGTATCGAATCCAGTTTTTTTCCGGCACCTTCCACCGTATTTCTGCCGCTGACCAGAAGCAGATCAGCCTGTTGCCTGCTCTGTTCAAGATTGCCTGAAAGTTCCCTGAGATTTCGTAAACCCTGCTTGATATCCCCGTCTTCACGGTTGATATAGGAAATGATGTCCCTGATATCCAAAAGCACTGGAGTTACTTTCGCGGCAAGTTCATTGGCAATATCCTCGAAAGCCATGGAGCTTCCCAGTGTAATCACTCCGTTCTCGGGAATAAGTTCCTGAGAGGTCCCGCTCGTGACCTCGATGATAAAGTCGCCTATCATCCCCTCTTTGATCAGTCTGGCTACTGAATCCTTGCGAATCCACTTCTTGTACTTGCTGTCAATTGACAGGACAACATCAACAGCCGCAGAATCGTTCAATGTTATTGACTTCACCCTCCCGATCCTGAAACCGGAGAGCTTGATGGGCATCCCCTGAGAAAAACCTGTCCCCTTGGGAGCGATCAGTCTTACCGAGTAGGTTGACTTTAACATATCACTTTCGATTGCAATGAAAAGGACAACGCCGATAACGCCGAGTATTGCCGTCAGAACGAAGATCCCGACCTTTCTTTCAAGGTTTTTGAAACGTGCATCTGCGCCGGTTATCATGACTGAGTGGCACCTCCCGTATTGTAAATGAGATCGGCCTGTATTCCTTTCAGGGAGTCCTGATAGGAAGTAATAAAAAGTGATGTCCTCCGCTCCCCGCCCTGTCCATGATATGCCAGTAGCAGGGACGAAAGCTGGCTCTGCTCGCTCCGGCTGAGCCCCTCCAGAGTCGACTGAAAAATCATCAATGCAGGCTGCATGAGAAGTGCCCTTGCAAAAGCGATCTGCCTCCGCTCGAAAATTGAGAGACGATTCGGAAGTACATGCAGTGATCCTTTATACCCGACAGTTTCAAGGGACTTCATCCCACGTTCTACTATCTCCGCCTTCTTTGAAGAGCCGTCATAAGAAAGCTGCAAGGTAAGGTTTTCCCATACATTCAGATTGGATATGAATCCTCCGTCATGGTAGATGACACCGACACTTTTCCGGAACTCAGAAAGATCCTTGTCCTTGAGAAGGTACGGCAGAATACCGTTAACTGAAACAGTCCCTTCAAGCGGAGCAAGGAAACCGAGCAGCAGCCTTACGATCACCTCACTCTCGATCTCCCTTGATGTCACGATACCCGCGGTAGACCCTTTCTCTAGGGAAAAATCAAGTACCGAATCGATCCCGCCTGAAACTACTTTTGTAAAAAGTATCATGGATCGTCCGGTGTCAGAATATGAACGTGAAAGAAACAAGCACATCAAGAATGAACACGATAACAAGACTGTGAATGACCGACTTTGTCCCGGCTTGCGGGATCTGGGTTATGCTGTCCCCGACTCGCAACCCTGCATTACAACCTAGAGCTGCTATCACAAATCCGAAAAGAAGACTTTTTGAAGAAGAAATCAGCAGTTCCCGTAAAGTGAGGACTGAAATAATACCCTGCTTGATATGTGAAAGAGGAATCTGCCAGCCGAGCCAGGAGACAAGGAGCCCGGAGGAAACAGCTATCAGATTGAAGTATACATTAAGAATGAAGAGTGCGACTCCGACACCCAGCACTCTGGGCATGAGCAGATATTGCTCTCCCTGTATGCCAAGTGTCTCTAGATACTCGATCTCCCCCTTGAGCTTCATCTGTCCAAGTTCGATTGCTATTGCTGATCCGCTTCTTGCAATCACGACAAGGGCCGTAATGAGAGGAGCGATCTCACGTATGACGACCCACACAAAGACCTTGCCGATGAGCGATCCCCTGCCGGCGTCGGTCACATTGGACATCTGGGAAATTATGGCTATACCGACTGCAATCGAAATGACAAAAACAACCTTGAAAGCTTCGTTGCCGGTAAAGAAAACCTGCCTCATGCAGACCTGTGCAACCGATCGCCGGCCGTGAACGATAGTATCGATCAGGCCTCTGAAAACAGTGGCAAAAAGGGTTATCAGATCGGCTATCGTAATGTATGCGGCTAAAGCGCTTCGTCCCAGGTGAGAAACCATTGGCTCGCTTTCTGATCTGTCGATCGGATAAATCCTGTTAATGCTAAACGATGCAACTATTATTTTTTGTTATCTGCCTTGGCCTGCCTGGCAATGATCTTGTCCTTGATCTTCTCGTATACAGCAGGGGGAATTATCTTTCTGCTTTTCAACTGGTCTTTCTTGGCATAAGGACGACCGGCCACTATTTTTTTCGTGTACTCCTCACCGATGCCCGGGATCTTTCTCAATTGATCTTCAGTGGCAGTATTGAGATCCAGAAGCTCTTCTTTTGCAGGAGCAACGGGCTTGGTCTCGGCCTTTTTTTCAGCAGCTGGTACGACAGCAGTTTTGGCAGCAGCAGGCTTTTCAGCGGAGACGGCAAGACCGACTGTAAATACCAGAGCAAATATGAGTACTGCCGCAGAAGATACGAGTTTTTTCATGAGCTTCCTCCTGTGATGTATTAGTGATTAAGTATCAGGAGGTTCAATAGGTGTCAAGCAATTGATACCGGGAGAATTGCCGGTGAGACAGCGAATCTTTAGTGTGGAGAAGCCGTCTTCTTGGGGTATCCTGGAAACATGAGTCTGAGAGGGGGGGCGAAACGGAGGGGCGCATTAAAAACCCTGCCGTAGAAGCTTTGTGGAAGCGGGGGAAGCGGTTCGGCTCTCTTGATGGAATCAAGCAGCGCCTTGTCCTGCTCCCTGTCTCCGGAGCTCTCCAGCAGTTCACAGCCGAGAACCTTCCCTTCCCTTGAGATGTGAATGTTCACAGATGCAGCAGATGTGAAGTTTCCTTTTGCCGCGCCGCTCAGCCACCAGACCTCGTTGATACGCCTCATAAGGGAGAAGTAATAGACTCTGATATCATCCTTCAGACTCTCACCATCCGCAAAACTCGCAAAATGCCCGGATACCATCCCGAGCCCTATAGCGCTGTCATGGACAGCTTCAGGAGACTGAACTGCCTTCCGGAGGGAGCTCTCGATGGCCTTGTCAAATTTTGCGGACTCTGAAGAAGCTTCCGGGAGGGTCTGGAGGTTCGGGGCAGCGGGTTCATCTGGCTGCGTCGGCTCCTCAGCATGCTTTTCTTCAGCCTCAGGGGATGAGGCCATGCTCTGAAGATCGACAAAAACCGGTGCAGAGACCGGGGCTGAAAAATGTCCAGGGAGGGAAAGTAGTATTGAGGCGGCAATATGCAGGATAAGTGAGATCGCAACCGTACAGGCGAAGATATCGACAGATCGCCTCTGTTTCAGGAGGGAATATGAAGGTTCAGTCTGAGCAATCATGGTAATGAGGAGAGGAAATCCTTGTTTTTGAAGGTACCATCCTCATTCAGTCCACGTATTCTGTAGTACTTCTGCAGCTCCTGATCAAACCGGCTCCGGTCAAGAGCAGGGATTTCCAGCCCCTCTCCACCCGAACCTGGCTCTATGAAAAATCTTTCCGGGAGAGCGTCATCCTTAGTGCTGAAGCCATTTTGGCAGTTGTAGAAACGTTCCGTCAGATAGATGTTTCTGCCGATCTCCTTCAGTTTCTGCGGGGTGTACGCTACACCTGTGACGGCTGTCAACAGCTCGGCATACTCTTCCAGACTTGCTCCGAAAAAAGAGAATTTGCAGGCGACCAGAGAATCAATGGCAGCGTTGGCATCTTCGGCGATACTGATTATTCTCGCCTTGCCGTCAAAAGAGAATCTGTCGGTTGCCACCGGTTTGCGGAGTATCTCATGTGAAACAGGATACGCCCTGAGATGACACCCCCCGCGATTGCTGGTGCAGTAGGCAAGTGCCATGCCGTACGCACCTCTGGGGTCGTAAGCCGGCAGCTCAAGGCTCTTGACGGACATGGAGAGCCCCGGCCTGCCGACGCTTTCCGCATAGCGGCGGGAGCCGCGGGAAAGGGCAGCCCCCTCACCGGTCATAAAGGCGATGTCGCGCAGAAGCTTGTCCACCTCATCCGCTAGAGGGAACCTCCCGCGTGCCTCACCAAAAGCGGAAAGGGTTGCAGCGGCCGAAATCGTATCCATACCCAGGAGGTTACAGAGCGTGTTGGCCTTGACAATAGCGGCCAGAGAGGAAATGCCGTTAAGAGCGCCGAAGTGGGAGACCGTTTCATATTCGGGGAGATGTTCACCTTTCGGAGTGCTCTTCTTGCACTGGATCGGGCATCCGTAGCAGCCGTCATTTCGGGCATCGCACTCCTCACGGATTGCGATACCTGAGTAGGAAGAAGAGGCGTCAAAAACCGTCTTGCGGAAATTCTCAGTCGGAGCCATCCTCCGTTGATGCATCAGATCCACGAGTGCCGGGGTCCCGTATTCAGCTATCCCGAGCTCGCCGAAAATGACCGGTGATGCCTTGAATAGTCTCAGCACATCGGACCTGGCGCTGTCGAATAGCCTTTTGTCGGCGATTTCCGTCTTGCCTGTGCCGTTGACAACGATCGCCTTAAGATTCTTCCACCCCATGACAGCGCCAAGACCACCCCGACCGACCGAGTTCCCCTCACCCATCATGATATTGGCAAAAAGCACTCCGTTCTCGCCGGCCGGACCGATTGCAGCGACACTGCCGCGATCCGCCAGAGCAGTTACGGTCTCCTTGACATCCAACCCCCACAGAGCCTCGGCCGGGAGGAGTTCGACGGAGGAGTCCTGAATCGAAAGGGTGACCGGGGTCTTGCTGCGACCGGTTATGAAGAGAGAATCTATGCCGGAAGATTTCAGGCGCCAGGCAAACCTTCCTCCAGCAGAGCAGTCGTAGATAGTTCCGGTAAGAGGAGAGCGGGAGACAACGGTAAGACGGGCAGCGGTAGGGGCTGAGGTCCCGCAGAGCGGACCTGCTGAAAAAATCAGGGGGAGATCGGGATCGTCAGGCTGCAGATGAAAACAGTCGCGCATCAGACGTACGCCCAACCCTCTGCCGCCAAGATAGGCATGGAGGATTTCAGGCGGTATATCTTCGCGAACGATGGAACCGCTGGTGAGATCGACCCTGAGAATTTTTCCGGTCCAGCCGAACATGGGTTAGAGGTACTCCGTGCGGTGCTGCTCTTGCAGTCTTTCCACCACTTTCTTTACATCCTGGGCCCGGTCGTTGCGGCAGACCAGAAGCGCATCCGGCGTATCTACGACGATCATGTTATCCACGCCGACAAGAGCTACCATCTTTCCGTTGCCGTACACGAGATTGTCCGTAGAATCGATTGAAATCAGCCCATTGGTCTCAATAGCGACAGCACCATCTGCGTCACCTTCAATCACTTCAGGGAGGGCGCTCCAGCTCCCGACATCGCTCCAGCCGAAGCTTGCCGGGATGACCTTGACTGAGTCAGCACGCTCCATGACGCCGTAATCGATGGATTCACTCCTTATCGTACCATAGAGAGCATTTATCTGGGGTTTCAGCAGCTCCAGCTCCCATTTTCCCGTTCCGAACCGCAGCCCGTTGACAGCAGCCGAGAGATCCGGCATCTGCTCGGCAAGCTCTTTCCTGATAGCTGAAACCTTCCAGATAAACATCCCGCTGTTCCAGAAGAAGTTCCGTGCTTCAAGAAACTCCGCAGCTTTTGCTGCATCGGGCTTCTCGACAAAACGTTTTACCGGGAAAGCTACCCCCCCGCCTTCACCAGCTCCGGCTTCGATATAGCCGTAACCGGTCTCGGGGCGCGTAGGCTCGATACCAAGAGTGATAAGCGAGCCTGATGATGCAGCCTCACACGCGGCTTTCACCACGCGGCAGAACTCCGCCTCGTTCCTGATATAGTGGTCGGCAGGAAGGACCAGCATGACTGCATCCTGGTCGTGACGAGCAAGGATGGCTGCGGCAAGAGCTATTGCCGGCGCGGTGTTCCGGCCGACAGGCTCCTCCACGATATCTATCGGAACAGTTGTATAACCTGCAAGCTGGCGTGAGGTCTCTTTTGACTGCTGAACATTAGTGACGATCATTACCCTTTCCGGATTCAAGGGAAGAACTCTGTCCAGTGTCCGCTGCAGCATTGACTTCCCGCCGAAAACCGACATCAGCTGCTTTGGTGTCTTTGTCCTCGAAAGGGGCCAGAAGCGAGTTCCGGAACCGCCTGCCAAAATGACTACATACATCCTAATCTCCGCTAATCTCAAGAGAGTTGATTCTGAGTGACGGTGATGCGACCTGACTGAAAAAACGAAGGTCATCTCCCACCATCTCGACATTTCTGAACAGGTCGAGCACATTCCCGGATAGTGCGACACCTTTTACCGGGACCGTGATGCGACCATCTTCGATCAGAAATCCGGTTGCTCCTATTGAAAAATCCCCGGATACAGGGTTTGCGGTGTGCATCCCTATGACCGAGGTTATCATCATCCCTTTTCCTATGCCTGCAAGCATATCACCTGAAGTAGCAGATCCGTTCTCGATGAAGAAGTTACTGATTCCGAGGTGAGGGAGCCCTTTCACGCCGGATCTGGCAGAGTTACCGGTCGATGCGGCACCCATTCGCGCAGCATAGGCAGTGTCGAAAATGTAGCCTTTTACAATCCCCTCATCTACCAGCAACGTATTCTGTACGGGAACACCCTCACCATCGAACGGGGCTGTGGCCATTCCCCCCGTTATCGCGCCGTCATCCCTTACTCTCATCCTGTCGGAGAAGAGGCGTTCGCCCACCTTCCCCTTCAGGAGCGATTTCCCCTTGTGAAGATTTTCTGCACTGAAAGACGGGGCCAGCAGTTCAAGGAAGTCTGCGGCAACATGATTCTCAAGAATGACCGGGCAGCACATCCCCGGAGCCCTGCGTGCTCCCAGTTGCCTGACAGCCCGTTCTGCTGCTCCTTCTGCTATCGTCTTGCCATCTATTGCGTCAAAACTGTTGGCATAGCCGAACTCCCATCCCATCTGGGAATCTCCGCCAGACTCGGCAATCGCGGATACGGAGCTTGAGACGGTTGTTCCTGAGTAGCCGCCGCAAAGACCTCTGGAGTTCCGCAGATGAACAGAGTAGATCGATTCACCGTAAACCGCCTTACGGACACGTTTTATCCTGCTGTCATGCGACAGCGTCAACCTTTCAAGTTCCAGGGCACGTTCGATCTTCCTGCTCACATTCACGGTCAGCAAAGCCGGATCGAAAAGCTCCGGCATGGCAATATACCCGGCTGCCGGGGGGAGGAGCCCGAACGGGTCGGGTGTCTGCATGGCAGCGCCGACACAGGCGGAATCGATCATTCGCTCAAGATCTGAATCCGCAAAGACTGAAGAGTATGAAAACCCGACACCGGATTCCTTGATTACCCGTACGCCTACCGCCGAAGGTTCTGCCGATTTGAACGAATCGACCTTGGAATCCTTCACCTCGATCGACAGGGTCCGGGAACTGCCGGTCATGATCTCGTAACCATCAAGGGAACGACTCTTCAAAAGTTTCTCAACCCTGTCTGCAATCTCTCCAATATTCATATCGTTCACAGATCCATGACCATGGCGATCTCATCGCAGTCTGGGAACTTGACACACTTGATGCAATCACCCCAGACCTTGTGAGGAAGCTGCGATTTGTCGACAACGCTGAATCCGAAACGGGCAAAAAAATCCGGTTTGTACGTAAGGCAGAAAAGTCTCTTCAGTCCGAGTTCGCGGGCTTCGGAAATACACGCATTCACCACCTCGGTCCCGACCCCTTTTCTGCCGGCATCCTCTGCTACCGCAACAGAGCGAATCTCGGCGAGATCATCCCAAACGATATGAAGTGCCGAAACACCGAGAAGCTGGTCGGATTCTTCCACGATATAGAAATCCCGGATGGTCTCATACAGTTCGGAAAGTGAGCGGGAGAGCATGTCGCCTCGATTTGCGAAATGACTAAGCAGCTTCTGTATCTCTTTTACATCGGTTATCTGGGCTTTACGCAGCATGGGATTATCTCCGTTATTTACTTTTGCCTGCAGGCATCCGATGCGGCCAGAATCATCTCGGCAGCATGTTCACGGCTTTTGTCGGTCACAAAGGCCCCACCGAGCATGCGGGCTATCTCGTCGATCCTTGTTTCCCCGGACAGCAAGGTCACTTCGGTTCTGGTCCGGCCGTTATCGATCATCTTGGACACAAGATAATGGTTGTCAGCATAGACTGCGACCTGGGGCAGATGTGTGATGCAGAGCACCTGCTGGCCTGAAGCTACCCTTTTCAGCTTGCTGCCGACCATTGAGGAGGTAGCACCACCGATGCCGGTATCCACCTCGTCAAAAACCAGGGTCGGGACATCGCTCTCCGGGTGCAGCTGCTTCATGGCAAGCATGATCCTTGATAATTCGCCGCCTGAGGCGATTCTTGAAAGAGGTTTCGACTCTTCACCCGGATTCGGGGAAAAGAGGAACTCTGCTTTCTCAAAACCTGACTCCCTGGGTTCGGACAACTCCTCAAACCGGACCGAAAAAGCTGCATGCTTCATCGCCAGCTGGTGGACCTCTGCCTCAAGAGCCCCTGCAAGTCTGGTGGCGGCATCCCTGCGCCGAAGTGAAAGCGCTGCCCCCTCTCTCTTCAACTCCGAGTCAAGCCGCTCAGCCTCGCGTTCAAGCTCTTCTCTTGAAGCGTCGCTGTCCGCAAGAGCTGAAAGTTCCTCCTCCATTTCCAGCATCCGGGAAAGAATATCTTCGATACTCTCGCCATATTTCCTTTTCAGCTTGCGGACAAGTTCCATCCGGTCGTCGATTGCCTGTAGCCTGGCCGGATCACTTTCTATCTTCGCAGCGTAATCCCGCAAGGAGAGTGCCGCGTCCTCCAGTTGAAGAGCAGCGGATGAGATCTCTTCAAAAAGCGGCTGCAAGGTCCGGTAGACCTGAACGGCTTCCGAGAGCGCACTCCTGGCCGCACCGAGAAACCCTAACGCCGACTCTTCCGCGCCATAAAGAACGTCGTACGCTGATTGGGTCTTCAGTAAAAGTTTTTCCGCATGCACCAGGAGATTTCTCTCACTCTCCAAAGCTTCATCCTCACCCGGAATCAGGGCTGCAGCGCGGATCTCATCAAGCTGGTAGCTCAGCAGATCCTTCTGTTTTTCGGCATCCCGCGCTCCGTTCTCAAGAGAAGACAACCTCTCCATGACCTTCCGGTACGACCGGTAGATCGATGAAAATGAACCTTTTAACTCCAGCAGAGAAGCATAGCTGTCGAGCATCTCAAGGTGATTTTCCACTTTGAGCAGTGTCTGGGACTCGTGCTGGCCGTAAATATTGATAAGCCGGCAGGCAACTTCCGAGAGAGTGGAAAGAGTGGCTAAAGAGCCGTTTATGAATATCCTGTTCTTGCCTGAACGGGAGATGATCCGCTTCAGGAGCAGCTCATCATCCGCATCGATACCTCTCTCGGCAAACCAGGCGATAAGAGCCGGTTCCTCCGAAATGTCGAACATCACATCGACAGAAGCCTCTTCAGCGCCGGAGCGGATAAGATCGCTGGAAGCCCTCCCGCCGAGGACAAGATTTACCGCATCGATTATGATCGACTTGCCTGCACCGGTCTCTCCGGTAAGGATGTTCAGTCCGCTACTGAAAGAGATATGCAGGGAATCGATAATCGCAAAGTTATTTATTGAAATATCAGTCAGCATAAGTTCTAAGTGCGAGGTGCGAGGTGCGAGGTGCGAGGAAAAGGCATGAGCCCCAGATTATCCTCGTTCCTCGCTCCTCGTTCCTATCATCTTTCCCCCCACTTCAGTTTTGCCCTGAGAACTGCAAAGTAATCCCGTTCTTTGGACATAACGAGTTTTGCCGCATGGCTTGCCCTGCGGACCTGTATCATATCGCCCGAGCGCAGCTCCAGGCCAACCTGACCGTCCAGGGTCAGATAGATATCCTCGTCATCAAGAGAGTTTACCGTGACCTCCACAACTGAACCGTCATCAATGACCAGCGGCCTGTTGGTAAGGGTATGCGGACATATTGGGGTAATCACTATGCAGTTCATGGAGGGATTTACGATAGGCCCTCCGGCTGAGAGTGAATAGCCGGTAGAGCCGGTAGGTGTACTGATTATGAGACCATCTGCCTTGAAAGTCGTGAGATCGAACGAGTCCACCTTTGTCTTGAGGTCAACAATTCGGGCAAGTGCCCCCTTATTGATGACAACGTCATTGAGCACGAGATGGGAAGCCGTCTCCTTTCCCTCCCTTATCACGACCGCCTGGAGCATGAGCCTTTCCGAGACCTTGAAATCGCCTTTAAGACACTTCTCCAATGCCGGGTAAAGTTCATCAAGTGCAATTTCGGTAAGAAAACCGAGGCTCCCGAGATTGACCCCCAGTATCGGAATATCACACTCACCGATTGTTCTGGCGGTAGAAATGAGCGTGCCGTCACCGCCAAGGACAACGACCATATCGGCGCGGGAAGGGATCTCAGTAGCAGCAACACCCGGACAGTTTAGATGGCGTGCCAGGTGGGCCTCTACCAAAGGTTCGCAACCACGCTTCTGAAGCCAGCTGAAAAGCTCTCCGGCAACTCCCTGACAGCGCGGATCATGAACCTTTGCGAATACACCTATTTTTTTCATCGGGACAATCCTTTATGACGTCACATGTGCAGTCAAATATTTTTACATGATAGAAACCGGTAAATCCATAGGTTTTTTTATGTTCAGGGCCGATTGACTTAACCGCCCCGCTCCTGACAAAGCCGGACACCGGGATGCCATTGCATGGATTTCCGACTTTTTTTCTGTAACTTCCAGCTATCAAGAGCAGCTATTCAATCATTACCGGCCCGAATAAGTTTCATTAGTTTTTCTAATTAGATAATATATAAAGGACTAATAATGTTTCGTTATCTGGTTTGTGCAGACGTTTTGAACCGATTGTAGCCTGACCGGGCAGAAGATCGATAACTCATTAACGCGTCAAGCCATTACGCGAAACAGTCAACAAAACAGCCAAAAAGGACGGCAAACGACGGAAAATCGAAATGCGTTTCACCAGGGATCAGATGATGCAGCATGCCCGGAAGCGCGGCAAACGGACATACAACTTGCCAGCCTTTAACAGAGCGCAACCCGGCAATAATCTTGCATAAGAAGAGGTTTTCCGGCTTATCGGGCTGAACATTGAGCTGTCCTGTATGCACAACAATCGAACGAGAAAAGGAGGAACACCATGAAGCTGCGGAATTTGTGTCTCGTATCAATTGCCGCTGTCGCCCTGACCGGATGCGGTGGTGGTGGCAGCAGCAGTAGTAGCACTAGTGGCAGCACAACCAGCGGCAGTGACAGCACCGTCGCTACAACGGCGCTGACCGTAGCCAGCAAGGTCAGTGTTGTCGATGCGAATACCACCAACGGTGGTCTGCAAAAGGCCGGCCTACTGAAATCGCTGTTTCTCTCGTTCCCGGCGACCTCGGACTATATGAAGGACGCGACGAATGTCTATGTCCAGGAAGGTTCCACCGAAGCATTCAGTACCGTCAACGAGATTCTCTGCATGATGGGCCAGACCCGCTACGAGGCCATGCTGAACAAGGGTGACTACAAGGCACTGGTGGACAAGAACCTCTGCAGCGGCGGCAGCGACCAGAACGCCAGTTCCGGGCAGACTGCAGGAGCAGGCGCACCGAATTACCAGGAGTTTATCATCAACTCCTCCCGTCTGGACAACAACTCTCCGCAAATCGTCAAATTATGGATCCACGAAAAGGAAAGGAGCGATGACCCAGCCAAGGCAATTATCGGCAAGGCTGTAATCACCGAAGGGAGCAGCACAACGAATCCTTTGGGACAGTTCACCATGGACTTCATCGCCTATCCTGTGAATGCGAACGGTACCGCAAATACGGCTGCTCAGCCCCAGTTCAAAGGGTTCCTGAAAACTGTCAAGGATGCCGCAAGCGGTCAGGTCTCCCTGCAGTTCGGTTCCCAGGACATGAACCAGGGCACCAACAACAACTCGCAGTTGGCTGTATTGCAGCGCTCTGCCGACGGCACCTCGGGCAGCGGATCCGTTAAGAAGACATTCACCGACGGTACAGTCGAGAGTCAGAATATCGCCTACAATGCATTGTTCTTCCATCGCAAGAATGCTATTGACGATGTCTGCCTGGATCGCGGCAAGTTCGAGACGTCCGCCTGGCGGTACGGACTTTATGATTCGACAGGCACCAGAGTGGACCGTAACTCAGGTTTCCCAATCAAGCTGTCCGACGGCACATCAGGCTGGATTGGCTACTGGGGACTCTCTCTGCAGGGAAATGCCACGCTGGCAAACGGCGCAACAGTAACCAAACAGGGCTTCAGTGGTGCGGCTGACGTCTCTTACACCGCGCTGGTAGCCGGCGGCAAACTGAAGAAGCACACTCAACAGAAAACGACCCTGGGCGCCATCAAGAACATTCCCCTGGACGGCTGGATGGAGACGACCAGCACCAATCCACCGCAATCGGTCAATTACCGGATCATCTGGGATGGCACCGGGTTTTACAAGATCGCCAGTTTCGATCAAATCGCCAACACCTTCGCAGACATGACCAAGACAAAAATTACGAGCTTTACCAACCAGAGTATGAACCTCTGGTCCCAGTCCGTCGGCGGGCAGGTCATTATCAATCTGGACTGCACCTTCGGCGCGCCAGCAGCCTTGGGCCAGCCGCCGGTAATGACCTGTGCGGCTCCGACCGATGCCATGCCGGTGGTCTACTATGCCGAGGACATGGTTTATCCGAATGATGCTACAAATCCCATACCTACAACACTGGCCTGCGCAAACAACTGCATCGATCCAGTGAACATTTCCACAACGTCTCCGTTCTTTGCCGAAACCAGTTTTGGTCCGATCAACTCCGCCCCGAGCACAGCAATAAGCAAATTTACAAAGTATTCTTTTGACAGCACCAACTATGCATTGAAATACGGGACATCCTCGGTAGTTACGGCTACCACTTCCCAACAGTGGGGAGTTCAGACCGGGCCGCTGTTCGATCCAACCACTACCGATCTTTCGCTCCTCGCCTGCAACAACAACCCCAACCAGACCTGCAGCTGGAATGCCTGGAGCAAACTGCCGGTGTTCTACACCTGGGAGACCGGCGGCAATCCCTATAATCAGTTCTCCGCGCTCAAGGACGCCACCGGAAAATTCCTCACCTTCGACCCGCCGTTGCCGATCAAGTACACCTATGTGACAACCGGCAATGCGACTGCAGATGCGAAATACGGCGGAACGACTCCTGCAACCTTCGCCCTGGATTATGCCGGCTTCGGCCAGTTGAACGGCATTCCAGGCAAATGTGTGGACATGAGAAGCGGCAGTACCGCAGACTGTTCTACGGGCGGCAGCAACCAGAACATCAGATGGGTACCGGAGTTCATTATTCCGCCCGCCTCACCGGTTACATCCGGGTCAAGCACCTATTATGTCAAGCCCCTGGATGTGGAACAGCGCATGAAACAGGCAGCTGCAGGGAGCTGCGCCGCATTGACGACAACTGCCCTGACATTGCCGGCGATGTCGTCATTCACCGACCCGACAACAATCGGCGCGGAACCTGCGATCACAGTCGCGCCTGCAGTAGTTGGCGGCGTCGTCAAATAATCACTTCATTGCGTATATGATAGAGCTGAACGGGGCCTGCGGGCCCCGTTTTTTTTTGTGCTGCTATATCAGATATGGAAATGCTGGAAATAATCGTTATAATTACTCAGCCCGAATCCGGCTTCTCACTTTTCTAAAACCTGAAAGAGGTTCTCATGAGCGTCAATCCTGAAAGTTTTTCTGAAGAAACCGCCGACCTTGACACTTCCATGCAGATCATCAAATCATTTCTTGAGCATATGGAGTATACCCTGGGCAAGGACAGATATACATCCCTTCAGCGGGATGTGTACAATGCCCTTTCCTATGCTGTAAGAGACAAGCTCATTAACCGTTGGCTCGACACCCAGCAGGCTTATTACAATGACGACCCGAAGCGGGTCTATTATGTCTCCATGGAGTTCCTGATGGGACGCTCCCTGGAAAACTCCCTGATAAACCTCGGGCTTCTGGACGATTTCAAAAACTCCATGGAGTCGCTCGGATACGATTTCTCCCAGATACTTGCCGAAGAGGAGGATGCAGGACTCGGAAACGGTGGTCTGGGGAGACTTGCGGCCTGCTTTCTCGACTCTATGGCTACCATGTCGATACCGGCCTACGGGTACGGAATACGCTATGAATATGGCATTTTCCGGCAGAAGATAATCGACGGAGCCCAGGTTGAAGTCCCTGACAACTGGCTTCGCTACACCAATCCGTGGGAGCTCGACCGCCAGCAGCATCTGCACGAAGTCAAATTCTACGGCAAGGTGATGGTGTCCACAACCGAGACCGGGAAGGTCCACCATCAATGGGTAGATACCGAGAATGTCATGGCCATGGCCCATGACACTCCGATTCCCGGCTACGGCACGCAGACAGTGAACACGCTCAGGCTCTGGAGTGCGAAGGCCACCAGAGAGTTCGACCTGAAATTTTTCAATGAGGGCAACTACATCCGCGCCCTGGAGAAGAAGATGACCACGGAGAACATCTCAAAAGTTCTCTATCCCGCCGACAACGTTCAGGAAGGACGGGAACTGCGACTGAAGCAGGAGTATTTCCTGGCATCATCGACCATCTTCGACATTATCTACCGGTACAAGAAGATCCATAGCGACCTGCGGAATCTCCACGAGAAAGTCGCGGTTCAGCTTAACGACACTCACCCTGCCCTTTGCATCCCGGAGCTGATGAGGATCCTTATCGACCACGAAGGATTCAGCTGGGACGAAGCCTGGGAGGTGACCCGGAAGACCTTTGCCTACACGAATCACACGATACTCCCGGAGGCACTCGAGAAATGGCCGGTCTGGTTTTTCGAACATATTCTCCCCAGACACCTGATGATCATCTACGAAATCAACGAGAAATTTCTGATCAATGCCAGAAAACGTTTCCCGAACGATGAAGAGAGGATCGGCCGCATGTCGATCATTGAAGAGCATTGGGAGCGGAAGATAAAGATGGCTCATCTGGCGATTGTAGGAAGTTTTTCAATAAACGGGGTGGCGGCTCTCCATACCGAGATCCTCAAGAAGGAGCTTTTTGCCGATTTCTACGAGATGTATCCTGAAAAGTTCAACAACAAGACGAACGGAATCACGCAGCGCAGATGGCTGAAAAAATCGAACCCCAGCCTTTCCGGTCTGATTACCGAAGCTATCGGTGACAGCTGGATCACTGATCTGAACCAGCTGAAAAGACTGCTTCCTCTGGCCGATGATCCCGGTTTCAGGACAAAATGGCATGACGTAAAACTCGCGGCCAAAAAGCGCCTTGCGGAGTACATTTTCAAACACAACTGCGTGAAAGTCGATATAGAATCCATGTTCGACTGTCAGGTGAAGCGGATCCACGAGTACAAACGGCAGTTGCTCAATGTCCTGCATATAATCGCACTCTACAACAGGATAAAGAGCGGCAGGAGCCTCGATACCCCTTCCCGGACTTTCATCTTCAGCGGGAAATCAGCCCCCTCCTATACCATGGCCAAGCTTTTCATCCGCCTGATTAACGGGGTGGCTGATGTCATCAACAACGACCCGGCGGTCGGCGATCGGCTGAAAGTGGTCTTTCTGGCCAATTATAACGTCTCTCTGGCAGAGATGATTTTCCCGGCAGCCGACCTTTCTGAACAGATCTCGACCGCCGGGACAGAAGCATCCGGGACCGGCAACATGAAGTTTACGCTTAACGGGGCACAAACTATCGGGACCCTGGACGGCGCCAATATCGAGATCATGGAAGAGGTCGGAGAAGAGAACATCTTCATCTTCGGCATGAATTCGGGAGAAGTCGCCGATCTCCGTAAAAATTACAGCCCCAGGGACTGGTACAACAGCAATCCCGAACTCAAGACCGTGATCGACATGATCGGAGGGGGAGACTTCTCGCCCGATGCTCCGAACCCTTTCCAGCCGATCATCCAGTCTCTTCTTGCAGACGGTGACTATTACATGCTTCTGGCTGATTTTGCCTCCTATCAAACAGCACACGAAGATGCCGGCAGGATCTATCTCGACAGGCAGGAGTGGCTCAGGAGATCGATAATCAACACTGCCGGGGTCGGAAAGTTTTCGAGCGACCGGACAATCCAGGAGTATGCCAGAGAGATCTGGGAAGTCTCCCCTCATCGCGTTGGCGGTTGGAGCAGCGTCAATTCCGAAGATGTCCCGCCCGTACCTTCTGCGGTAAAGTCCTGATGCAGAGGCAGAACGGGCTTTTCGACGGAGCTGACGAAAGCAGGGAGTCTTCAGCACCGCTTGCCGAGCGGATGCGCCCCAGGAGTATCGCCGAGTTTGTCGGTCAGGAGCATCTGCTCGGGGATGGGAAGCTGTTAAGGATGATGATAGAGAGCGACGCTCTCTCTTCTTTTATTTTCTGGGGGCCTCCCGGCTCCGGAAAGACTACCCTGGCGCGAGTAATCGCAAATGCCACCAAATCACATTTCATATTTTTCTCCGCTATCCTCTCCGGGATCAAGGAGATCCGGGAAATAGTGAAAGAGGCGCAGGACCAGTGGCGATACCAGGGGAAAAAGACCATCCTCTTCGTTGACGAGATCCACCGGTTCAACAAAAGCCAGCAGGATGCCTTTCTCCCTCACGTCGAAAAAGGCCTTTTCACGATTATAGGTGCAACAACGGAAAATCCGTCGTTCGAAGTCATCGCCCCGCTCCTGTCACGCTGCAAAGTCCTGGTACTGAACCCGCTCGGGGAAAAAGCCCTCCAAATCATCCTGAAGGCTGCGCTTGACGACGAGGAGCGGGGGCTAGGCAGGATGAATCTGACCATAATGGATGAGGCTCTCACAGCTCTTGCCGAGTACTCCGGTGGTGACGCCAGGATAGCCCTCAACACCCTTGAAACATCAGCCAGACTCCTTTCAGGAAAAGCTATCGATCTGCCGGCAGTACAGGAGGCGATCCAGCAGAAGCCGCTTCTCTACGACAAAGGCGGTGAAGAACATTACAATGTGATCTCGGCGTTCATCAAATCGATGCGAGGCTCGGACCCGAATGCCGCCCTGTACTGGCTGGCCAGGATGCTTGAGGCTGGAGAGGACCCGCTTTTCATCATCAGGAGAATGGTGATCCTTGCTTCGGAGGATATCGGCAATGCCGATCCCAGAGCACTGCAGCTGGCTGTCTCGGCGCTGCAGGCATTCCAGCTGACAGGGATGCCGGAAGGGCGTATCATACTGGCCCAGGCTGTTACTTACCTGGCAACTGCCCCGAAGTCCAACGCTTCCTATACAGCCATCGACGCTGCCTTTGCCGAAGTCAGAAGCAGCGGTTCTCTCCCGGTCCCGCTCCATATCCGGAATGCCCCGACAAAACTGATGAAGGATCTCGGTTACGGCTCCGGCTACCGTTATGGGCACGACTATGAAGGGGGTTATGCGGAACAGGATTATCTCCCGGAAAGCATCAAGGGGAGACAGTTCTATACCCCGAAAGGTCTCGGGTATGAAAAGACGATAATTGAAAGGATGAGCCTGCTGAAGGGAAAATCATCAGATCATGAGGCGAGTGAATGAAGAAGATAGGACTGATAACCAGCGGCGGCGACTGCTCCGGAATGAACGCCTGTATCCGGAGTGCTGTCAGGACCGCGCTGCGGATGAAAATAGAGATCGTGGGCTTTCGGAAAGGTTATCTGGGGCTGATGAAGGGTGACGAGATCCCTCTCGACTCCAAGGCGGTCTCCGGGATCATGCACCGTGGCGGTACGTTCCTTCAGACGGCGCGGTCACCGGAATTCAGAACCCCTGAGGGGCAGGTAAAAGCTGTCGAGATGCTCAAGGAGAAAAAAATCGACGGCCTGGTGATCCTCGGCGGAGACGGCTCGCTCTCCGGCGCGCTGGCCCTGCACAAGCTCGGTTTCCCGGTGGTAGGCATCCCGGCGAGCATCGACAACGACATACCCTACACCGATATGGCGCTGGGAGTCGATACCGCCCTGAACAATATCATCTACGCCGTCGACTGCATCAAGGACACGGCAAGCTCCCATGCGAGGGCCTTTGTCATCGAAGTGATGGGGAGGAACTCCGGCTATCTTGCCAGCGTAGCTGCCATCGCCTCCGGTGCGGAGTTCGCCCTGGTGCCGGAGCGGGAGTTCGATCTTTCCGAGATCTGCCAGCAGCTGCGGCAGCGCTTCGAAGAGGGTCGCGACAATGCGATCATCATCCTGGCGGAAGGGGTCGCCAAGGGAGAGGACATCGCCAACAGCATCAAGGACGCCATCGGCTTCGAGACCAGGGTCACCGTGCTCGGACACTACCAGAGAGGCGGGGCGCCGACCGTGTTCGACCGTCTCCTGGCCAGCCGGCTCGGAAAATTTTCCGTGGAGATGCTGGTTGCCGGGAATCACGGCGTTATGGCCGGGCTTTCCTGCAACAATATCATAGCAACCCCGCTCGATGAAGTGATCAAGGGGGCGAAACGGCCACAGGACGAGATGCTGCGACTTGCCGAAGTCCTCGGGATCTGACCTATGAAAATCATGAAAAACTGCTTTGCCAGCGACAACTACGCCGGCATTTGTCCGGAAGCCTGGGAAGCGATGGCCAAAGCCAACAGAGGCTATGCCTCCTCTTACGGGGATGACGAATGGACGCTGAAGGCCTGTGAAAACATCCGGGAGCTGTTCGAAACGGATTGCGATGTCTTTTTCGTCTTCAACGGTACGGCGGCGAACTCACTTGCCCTCGCTTCGCTCTGCCACTCCTATCACAGCATCATCTGCCACGAAAGCTCCCATGTAGAAACCGACGAGTGCGGCGCTGCCGAGTTCTTTTCCAACGGCACCAAGATTCTTCTGGTAGGGGGCGGGAACGGCAAGGTCGATCTCGATGAGATCGAACATACCGTCAAAAAGAGAAGCGACATCCATTATCCCAAACCTCAGGCGATATCAGTTACCCAGAGTACCGAGCTCGGGACGCTCTATACACCGGACGAGATCAGGGCAGTGGGGGCTCTGGCAAAAAGCCTCAACCTGAAGCTCCATATGGACGGCTCCCGGTTCAGCAATGCCGTGGCTGCTCTCGGCGTGCCGCCGAAGGAGCTGACCTGGAAGGCAGGGGTGGATGTGCTTTGTTTCGGCGGGACCAAGAACGGTATGGCGGTCAGCGAGGCGGTCGTGTTCTTTGACAAGGCACTAGCCCGAGATTTCGATTACCGCTGCAAGCAGGCTGGACAGTTGGCCTCGAAGATGAGATTCCTCTCCGCCCCCTGGACCGGAATGCTGGAGAGCGGTGCCTGGCTGAAAAACGCCGCTCATGCCAACAGATGCGCCGCGCTACTGGAAAGCAGGGTAAAAGATATCCCCGGCGTTACGCTCAAATTCCCCCGGCAGGCGAACGCCCTTTTTCTGGAACTGCCGGACGATCTCCCGGAAAAGCTGAGAGCGCTTGGCTGGAAGTTCTACAGCTTCATCGGTGCCGGCGGAGCAAGGTTTCTCTGCTCGTGGGAGACGACGGAAGCAGAGATCGACAGCCTGGCTGCGGATATTTCGAAGCTGGCGAAGCTCGAATAATCAGCAAGATGCATCTTTATCCATCAACCAGCGCTTGAACCTCCTCACCTTTTGAGATAAAGCCGGAGGCAAACTGTTGTGCCTTCCGGGTAAACGAAGCGAAATCAACCTTCAATTCTCCGTAATGCCTTATCAATTCAGCCTCTCCGCCGGACAGTGAATTCGGTCTCGTGATTCTTTTCGACATCCGTGTCAACGCTGACCCTATCCCGGCGATGCTGCGGTAAGACGGCAGGAGTTCATCGAAGATAACCGGAAATAATCCTTGAAGTTTTTGCGGCATACCACTCTGGTGCAGCTCAATGCAGTTTCTTGCCCAGGATAGATAATCCGGAAACTCTTTATCCGACCAGACATTCCACTCTGTTGCCAGGAAGTGATCGTAGAAAAGATCAACGAGAACACCCCGGTACAGTCCATAACTTGCGGACAACCGCAATCTGCTAGACTGGAAGTCTGTGTCTTTCTGGGCGAAGGAATCTATCTTTCTGTGCAGCATCAACCCTTGCCGGATACGGGAGGGATAGGCATCTCCCAGAGGACCTTTGACAAAATCTCCCATGAAGTTGCCAACCAGCAGTTCAGGGTCATCTCCGGACAGAAACATGTGGAATAAAAAGTTCACGTTGCGCCTTTTTCCATACCTAACCGACCCGAACGATGTTGCATGTGCCTGATTTCAGATCAAACACGACCTTTGCCTTTCCTTCCTGTAACTGCCGGACCACCTGACTGATTTTGTCGTCAAGGGTATGCTCGGTGTCACCGACCTCTTCCCACTCCCTGGTCACGAACTCGGAGATCAGATTCCGCAGAGTATCAGGATCGATCCGCTCGAACGGGATTGCCACTCCATCCTCCCGGTCTTCGGAATGGCGGCCTGGAGGAGAGTCGTCTTCGGGTACTAAAATCACTTCAACTGACTTCGACAATTTCATACTCCATGAGATTTGCGCCCGCCTCGATCACGACGGTATCGCCCGCGCTCTTGCCGAGCAGTTCCCTGCCCATTGGTGAGCCGGGAGTGATGACCACAATCTCCTCCCCGAGATGCTCTATTTTCAAACCACCCTCTACCGGCCCGATGAACAGTTTTTTTAGCGCTCCTGCTGCATCCTCCAGCGTTACCAGTGT
>JBGQLM010000020.1:0-34610 GCA_041500085.1 Geobacteraceae bacterium | reverse complement strand
GCAAAGGTGCGACCGGCATTTCAGCAGATAGATGTGCTGTTGAAGCAGAATAACAATCTGACCAAAACACGCGACAGGCTGTTACCCCGCCTCATCTCAGGCAAACTGTCCGTCGAAAACCTGGACATCCTATTTCCACCAGGCATGGACGTGTAGGGGCGATCCCAGCGGGTCGCCCGATTGTTGATTGTGCCGGAAAACGCGGGCGAGTCGATGGCGTCGCCCCTACGAATTGTGGGTACAGTTCATGACCTATAACCCCGACATCCACCATCGTCGCTCCATTCGCTTGAAGGAATACGATTATTCCTGCGCTGGTGCATATTTTGTGACAATCTGCGCTTGGCAACGGGAATGCCTGTTCGGTGATATTGTTGACGGGGAAATGCTGTTAAGCGATTGTGGATGGGCTGTTGATACGGTTTGGTGTGAATTGCCCGAACGTTTTAAACATGTGTCGTTAGACGAATATGTGATTATGCCGAATCATTTCCATGGCATCATTCTGTTGGCCGACACCGTAGGGGCGCTCCCAGCGGGTCGCCCAGATGGTAATTGTGCCGACAAGCAAGGGCGAGCCGTTGGCGTCGCCCCTACCGGTCCGGTTTCAGGTTCGATCGGGGCGATCATGGCGCAATTCAAATCAAATGTTACCAAACGAATCAACATCATTCGCGACAACACCGGCTGCACTGTCTGGCAGCGCAATTATTATGAACGGGTGATCCGCAACGACGACGAATTGGCCCGTGCCCGTGAATACATCGTTAATAACCCGTTCAAATGGGATCTGGATCAGGAAAACCCGGCATATTTATCGCTTGCCAATATAAATGCCTGAATATATACTTCAAATATATATTAAAAGGGGGCTGAACATGAAAACGGCAAAGATATTTCAGAACGGCCAGAGTCAGGCGGTCAGGCTTCCCAAGGAGTTCCGCTTTGACGACAGCGAGGTATACATCAAAAAGTGCGGCAATGTCGTCCAGTTGATTCCCCGGAGCGATTCGTGGAATTCACTCTTTGGCAGCCTCAAAAAGTTTTCCCGCGATTTCATGGTTGAACGCGTCCAGCCCGAACTGGACAAGCGGGACAGCTTCTGATGAAACTGATGCTTGATACCAACATCTGTATTTGCATCATCAAGCAGCAGCCTGCCGCAGTCCTCAAGCGCTTTCTGGATTACCAGATCGGCGACATCTGTATCTCTTCCATCACCCTGGCGGAGTTGCGTTATGGCGTTGCCAAGAGTACCCATCGGGAGAAAAACGCCAAAGCACTTGACGAATTCATTGTCCCCTTGGAGATTGTCTCTTTCGATGAAGCGGCGGCTCATGTTTACGGGGAGATTCGCGCCATGCTTGAAAAGGCAGGGACGCCGATCGGCGCCATGGACATGCTTATTGCAGCTCATGCTCTATCGCTGGGAATCTCGCTGGCCACCAATAATAGCCGTGAATTTGCCCGTATCCCGGCACTCACTAGTATCGATTGGGTGGCCTGATTTCTCAATAAAACCTGATTCCCTGCAAGGAATTCATTCATGCCCAACTTCATCTCTGAAGACAACATCGAGCAGGCCATACTGAAGCGGCTCCGCGAGCAGTTCGGTTTCGAGCTGCTGAACTGTTATACCAGCGATGCGGACGATCTGAATGACCGCTCGGGGCGGAGCGACAAGTGTGAGGTGATCTTTTATGAGCGGCTGAAAGAGTCGGCGATACGGCTTAATCCGGGCATCCCCGAGACGGCCATCGACGAGGCCCTGTCCAAGTTTACCGACAAACGCTACGCCATGACTCCAATTGCTGCAAACCGGGAGATCGACGGCCTTATACGCGACGGCATCCAGGTAGAGTTTGAGGACGCCAAAGGTAAGCAGGAGAAGGAACGGGTGCGGGTAATCGACTTCAACCCCGAATCGAAAGGCAATCGCTTCCTGGCCGTCTCCCAGCTCTGGATCAAGGGGGAACAGAAGTACCGTCGTCCCGACATCCTCCTCTACGTCAACGGCATTCCGCTGGTCTTCATCGAACTGAAAAACTCCAACGTCAAGCTTAGATCAGCCTTTGACGACAACCTCACCACCTACCGCAAGGAAATCCCCCAGCTCTTCCTCTTCAACGCCTTCTGCATCCTCTCCAATGCGATCGAAACCAAGGTCGGCAGCTTCAATGCGCCGTGGGAATTTTTCTTCAAATGGCTGCGGGTGGAGAGCGAGAAGGAGAAGGTTGACCCGGCGAAGATCAAGCGGGACGGAACCAGTGTCGAAGCCGCCATTGCCGGCCTCTGCCAGCCGGAGCGGCTGCTGGACTACGTTGAGAACTTCATCATCTACCACAAGGAGACGGAAAAGATCATCGCCCAGAACCACCAGTTCATCGGCGTCAACAGCGCCTTTGACGCCTTCCTGGAGCGAAAAGGGAACAAAGGGAAGCTGGGGGTTTTCTGGCACACCCAGGGCTCGGGCAAGAGCTTTTCCATGATCTTTTACGTCCGCAAGATCTTCCGCAGGCTGACCGGCAACTTCACCTTCGTGGTCATTACCGACCGGGAGGATCTTGACAGCCAGATCTACCGCAACTTCCTCAACACCAGCACGGTGAAGAAGAGCGAAGCAGCACAGCCAAAGAACAGCGCCGAGATGCGCAAGTTCCTGGGCCAGAACAAGCGGCTCGTCTTCACCCTGATCCAGAAGTTCCGCTATGACAAGGGGAAGAAGTACCCTCTTCTCTCCGACCGGGACGATATTGTCGTCATCGTGGACGAGGCCCACCGTACCCAGTACCGGACCTTTGCCGAGAACCTGCGCGCCGGGCTCCCCAAGGCCCAGTACCTGGCCTTTACCGGGACGCCGCTACTGGGAAGAGGCCGCAAAACCAATGCCTGGTTCGGCGAATATGTCAGCGAGTACAATTTTCAGCAGTCCATGGAGGACGGGGCAACGGTACCACTCTTTTACGAAAAGCGGGTGCCGGAGGTATTGATCCAGAATGAAGTGCTGAGCGAGGAGTTCTACGAGATTCTGGAGGATGAGAATCTTGACGAAGCCCAGCAGGCAAAGCTGGAGAAGAAGTTCTCCCAGGAGGTGGAGGTCATCAAGCGTGACGACCGCCTGGAGACCATTGCCAAGGACATTGTCTACCACTTCCCGCGCCGCGGCTACCTGGGTAAAGGGATGGTCATTTCTGTGGACAAGTTCACCGCCGTGAAGATGTACGACAAGGTGCAGCATCACTGGAAGGAAGAGCTTAAGCGGCTGCACGGGGTCATCAGGAAGTCCACCAACGACATCGAAAAGGCGCGCCTGAAGAAGATTGTCGATTACATGCGCCTTGTGGATATGGCCGTGATCATCAGTGAAGAGGCAGGCGAGGAAGAGAAATTCAAACAGCAGAAACTGGCTGTAAAACCGCATCGCGACCGGCTGGGCAAGCTGGACCAGAACGGCCACGACGTGGAGTACAACTTCAAGGACCCGGCCCATCCGCTGCAGCTGGTCTTTGTCTGCGCCATGTGGCTCACCGGTTTCGACGCGCCGACCGTTTCGACCCTCTACCTGGACAAGCCGATGAAGGACCACACCCTGATGCAGACCATCGCCCGCGCCAATCGGGTAACCTCCTGGCAGATCAACGGCGTGACCAAAGTCATCGGCGATCTTGTCGATTACTACAATGTTTTTCGCAACATGAAGAAGGCGCTTAAGGAGTATGCCCAAGGGCAGGAGGGGCTGGATAAACCGCCGGTGCAGGAGAAGACGGAACTCTTCCGTTTGCTTGATGAAGCTATTGAGCTGGGAACGAGCTTCTGCCGCGAACAAGGAATTAAGTTTGCCGACGTGATCGATACGAAAGAGGTGTTCAAGAACATCGGTCTCTTCAACCGGTTTGCCGACACGCTGCTTGAAAAAGACGAATCGCGCAAGACATTCTACGTCTTTGAAAACACCATATCCTCACTGTACGAAGCATCCAAGCCCGAAATACTGGGGAAACCGGTGGTGCGTTACGTGGCGGTGTTCCAGTATCTGCGCGGGGTGATCGACAGCATCCTCGAACAGGCGGACATCGACAAGGTCAGTCTTCGCATCGGTGAACTGCTGGATGAAAGTGTGGTGGTGGAAAACACGAAAAAGTTCGGGGTCGAACAGCAGGTGGTCGAATATCAGATCGTGCAAAAAGGGAAGAGTTGGGATCTCAGCAAGATCAACTTCGATAAATTGCGGGAGGATTTCGGCAAGACCTCATACAAGAATATCGAGATTGCCGATCTGAGGGCATTCGTGGAGCGAAAACTGGAACTGATGCTGCAGCAGAACTTGACCCGCACCGATTTTGCACAGCGGCTCCAGCAGATTATCGATACCTACAATGCTGGCGGGTCGTCGAATGAGAACTATTTTGAAGAGTTGCTGAAATTCACCAGGGAGATGAAAGAGGAAGAAGAACGGGCTGCACGGGAGGGGTTGACGGAGGATGAGCTGGAGCTGTTCGATCTCCTCAAGAAGGACAAAATGACCAAGGCCGAAGAGCAGAAGGTAAAGCTGGCCGCTAAAGCTTTGCTGCATCGCCTGCTGGAAGAGCAGCCGAAAATATTGGTCCAGGACTGGTTCAAGGATACGCAAACGCAACTGCAAGTGCGTAGCGCAGTGGAACAGGTATTAGACAAGCAGCTCCCCGGCAGCTATAATCGGGTGCTGTTCAAGAAAAAATGCGATGCGGTCTTTGATTCAATGCTGAATTATGCCAGCCAGGGGCAGAAGTGGGCGGCGTAAATCTCCATGGAGGAAAGCAACTGCCGGGAGTGGCGCAGACATTATCGTCAATACAGAGGTGAAACATGGGCATGGGGATTCGTGTCTTTTTTATTGATAACAATGATGCTCTGATCAAGGTCTCATATGCCCGCTGGGACCGCTTGCACAGCGATCATCCTACGGAATGCTTTCCCGAGTATGCCGGGAAAAAGATTCGCTATATATTTGTCATCCTCGATCTGGAAGAGAGGAAGCCGGTTTTCATTAACCGGATCGACTGCGGTTATGTGACCTTTGACGCAGCAGGTAAATTAGACCGGGAGGAATGGGCCAAGCATTTGCTTCTGGCCGTTGAAAGCGCCGACTTGCTGGGACCGGAAAAAACCGATGACAACGTGATCATGGCACGTGCGGAGTTTCTCAGGAGGCGTTACCACCATCGCTACCGATGGGATTTCCCCCACGGTATGCTTGATCGCCTGATAAAAACTATTTTTGGCTGATTTGTGAGCGGCCTTGCCCTAGTAGTCTGGGAAGACGCTGTGAAAAAGGCTGGCCGTCCATGACTCCCGCCAGATAGCTTACCCTTGCGTTTCCCTGCCAAAATGTTAATCTTCAACTAGTAGTAAATCAACAAATGAGGAGGCAGACCATGTTTGAACTCTTTGAGAAGGCTGTACTGACCGGAATAGGAGCCATTTCGCTGACCCAGAAAAAAGGGGAGGAGATCCTGAGTGAACTGAAGGAGAAGTATAAATTCAGTGAAGAAGAAGGTAAGGCCTTCCTTGAGAAGATACAGTCCGCGGCAAAAGAGACCCGCGAAAAGATCACGGAAGCAGCCGAAACCGAAGTGAAAAAAGCTGTGGAGCGGATAGGCCTCGTCCCTAAAGACGAATATGACAAGCTGAAGCTGAAAGTAGAAGAGCTGGAGAAAAAACTGGAGAACGCGGGTTAATACGTGAATCTCCTCCAACTGAACCGTAACATCCGGAGCATTAAACGCTACCGCCAGATAGTACGTGTTCTCTTCAAATACGGCTTTGACAATCTTCTTGCATATCTCAGCCTCACCGAACTGGTCACTCGCTGGCGACGACTGTTCAGAAGAGAGCGGTCCGTACTCGTAGAGCTGACTCAGGCGGAACGCATGAGGCTTGCCCTGGAAGAGCTCGGACCAACCTTTATCAAACTGGGCCAGTTTCTCTCAACCCGCTCCGATATACTCCCTCAAAACTATGTGGAAGAGTTCTCCAAGCTTCAGGACTGTGTCCCTCCTTTCAGTTTCGAGGAGGTAACGGCTGAGATTTACAGGGAGTTCAACAGACCTATCTCTGAAATATTCTCTGCTTTCGACCCAACCCCCATTGCTGCCGCTTCCATAGCACAAGTGCACCGGGCAACCCTTAATACCGGTGAAGAGGTCGTTGTCAAGGTGAGACGTCCCGGGATAATGACGCAAGTTGAAACGGACATAGAAGCGCTGATGCTCCTTGCCATGGTCGCAGAGAAACACATCCCCAACTGTGAGATATACGATCCCACCGGACAGGTAAGAGAACTTGCCAGAACAATCCGGAGAGAGATGGACCTGACTCTGGAAGGGCGAACGATAGAGCGTTTTGCATCGAGCTTCAATGGCGACCAGACCCTGTACTTCCCGAAGGTCTACTGGGAGTGGACTTCCAAATCGCTTCTGACTATGGAGTTCATCTCGGGGATCAAAGTCTCCGAGATTGACTCTTTGGTTAAAGCTGGTCTCGATCTGAAACTCATCGCAAAACGGGGGGCTGACGCTTTTGTAAGAATGGTTCTGCAGCACGGATTCTTCCACGGCGATCCTCATCCGGGCAACATCCTGATTCTGCCGGACAATGTCATCTGCCTGCTCGACTTCGGGATGACCGGCAGGGTTGACCCCTTTCTGAAAGGACATCTCACCGATATTCTCCTTGCCGTCCTCAAAAAGGATGTTGAAGAGGTGATCTCCCTTCTTATATATTCCGGCGACATCACAGACAGCATAAACATCAGAGCGCTACGACGGGATCTGTCTGAATTCATCGACAAATACTATGAACTCTCCCTGCATGAACTTGAAGTAGGACAGCTCCTTATAGATTTCATTGAAATAATTACCAGTTACAGGATCAAGTTTCACCCCGACCTGCTGCTTCTGGCAAAAGCCTTCATGACAATGGAGGGGGTGGGAAGAATGCTGGACCCGGAATTTGACATGACCCTTCATCTAAGGCCGCTGATGGAGGAGGAGATTAAAGAGAGGCTCTCTCCGAAGAGAACCCTTAAGTACATGAAAAGCAACATAGGCGCATATTACAACCTGATACGCACTTTCCCCAAGGACATTAAGGAGATTCTTAACCGGATAAACCGGGACAAGTTCAAGATAGATCTTGAGCATCGCGGACTCGACAGATTCACCAGGGACCTCGACAAGTCGGTAAACAGGCTCTCCTCCAGCCTTATCATTGCGGCCCTTATAGTAGGGTCCTCGATTGTAATGCAAATAGACAGGGGGCCGCAATTGATGGGTTTCCCGCTTTTCGCCTTCATGGGCTACTCAATTGCCGGCCTTATAGGGCTGATTTGGGTTATCGCCATCATCCGCTCCGGACGACTCTGACAAAACCTGTGCCATTTTTATTAACAAGCCTGCAGCCTGCGGAGACACCCTGGTGACACAACTCGTAGACAACTCGGAACCGACGCGCGAAAAGCGCAAGCGAAAACGCGAAGCCATAATCATCGGGGTTTCTCTCCTTTTAATAAGCATCCTCATAGCCACACAGATACATCTCACAAAGATAAGCTCAGAAGTTGCGATGGGCGCCAACATGATAATCTTCGGGTTGATCAATGTAATAACCCTGCTGATTATTCTCTTCGTCTACCTTCTGGCGCGTAATTTATTCAAGCTTTTCAAAGAGCGGCAGCTCGACAAAATGGGAGCACGGTTACGGTCAAAGCTCGTAATGGCGTTTGTTTCTCTGTCACTCTTCCCGACTCTTTTGCTCTTTTTCATCTCCGCAGGCTATATCTCAAACAGCATTCAGAACTGGTTCAACCGGCAGATAGAGAATTCCCTTGACGAATCCATGGAGGTTGCCCAGACCTACTACAAGAACTCCGCTGCCAATGCAGTCTTCTATGGAGAACAGATCAGCAATTTTATAAAGAACCGGAAACTCCTGAACGAGGATAATCTGCCGCACCTCAAGGCTCTGATAAAGGAGAAGCAGAAGGAGTACAATCTCGGAGTGGTCGAGGTATTTTCGGCGCAGCGTGAAGAACTTGTCAGGTCTTCCAACCCGAAGCTTCCGATTTCAGAGTTCACTAACCCTTCCTCTGATGACCTCAACACGGTTCTGAAAGGGAAAACTCTGAGCAGGGTGAACTCCATCGGCAAGGCTGACCTCATACGAGGGATAGTTCCTGTCTTCTCGACCTGGAACCAGAGCGACGTGGTCGGGGTAGTGGTGGTAAACTACTATGTCCCCTACTCTCTTGTCAGCAAGATGAAAGAGATTACATCGGCCTATCATGAATTCAGACAGCTCAAGATACTTAAACGACCGATAACTACCACATACATTCTTACGCTTCTCTTCATGACATCAGTGATCATCACGCTTTCAGTCTGGTTCGGGGTGAACCTTGCAAAGAGCCTGACCGATCCAATTCAGGATCTCGCTTATGCAACAAAACAGATTGCTGATGGAAACCTGGAGATTGAACTTTCAGGTGAAAGTCGTGATGAGATAGGTCAGCTGATCCACTCATTCAACAGAATGGCCGCCGATTTAAGAACAAATCAGATTGCGCTGAAAGATGCCAACCTGGACCTCAGCAAGAGCAATCAGGAGATCGAAGGACGCAGAAGATACATGGAGACTATCTTACGCCATATCACTGCGGGTGTGATATCAACCAACAGCCAGGGTATCGTAACTACAATTAATAAATCTGCAGAGAGGCTTCTGCAGATAAATACATCTGATGTCATCGGCAGGAATTTCAGGGAACTGCTCCGCTTGCCGCAACTGGACTTGATGAAGGAGATGCTGCGCAATATCCTCCTTAAGAAACAGGAGACAATGAACCGTCAGATAGAAATCCAGGTCAATGAAAACAGGTTGGTGCTTCAGGTAAATCTGACCCTTCTCAATGATGAAAATGGTGAATTTCTAGGGACTGTTGTCGTCTTCGACGACCTCACCCATCTTATCAAGTCACAACGAATGGCTGCATGGAGAGAGGTCGCACGAAGGATAGCTCATGAGATCAAGAATCCGCTCACACCGATACAGCTTTCAGCACAACGTCTTCGCAAACGCTATCTCTCCAGATTCTCGGAGGATGACCAGGTATTCGATCAATCAACCGAAACAATCATAAAATCTGTTGAAGAGCTCAAGACTCTTGTCAACGAGTTTTCCCAGTTTGCCAGAATGCCGGCAGCCCAGCCGGCCCCCTGCAACCTTAATGATCTTATTGCTGAAGCGGTGACGTTGTACTCCGAAGCACATCGACAGGTAAGCATCAGGTTCATCCCGGATGAAGCACTCCCTGAACTGCAGCTCGACAGGGACCAGATCAAGCGTGTCCTCATAAATCTTCTGGAAAATGCTGTTGCAGCACTGGACAGCGAAGGAGATATCCGGGTGACCAGCAGCTATAATCAGGAACTGAAGATGGCTGGTTTCTCGGTCGCCGATAATGGGGCCGGAATATCAGCCGCAGACAGACCGAGACTCTTCGAACCGTATTTTTCCACAAAAAAGAGCGGCACCGGGCTCGGTCTCTCCATAGTAAACACCATAATCACCGATCATCACGGATTTATCCGGGTCAGGGAAAATATCCCGAAAGGGACCATTTTTATCGTCGAACTACCGGCAGGCTGATGAAAACTTATAAGAGATCCAAAAGGATTTACCTGTTGACTTAATTCAAGCAAAATTGCTACATTGGAACTCAGCAGTAATAATAAGTGATTTACAGGAGGCTTTCTTCATGCAGTGTCAAACAGTACTTCCCGGCATCGAGTGTACTTTCTGGGGGAAACAGGGTTGTGTATTCTCTGACGGTTCGTGTCAGGTGATAGTCGATAATTGTGAGGGTTGTGAGCGTATAGTTGAAGGTACTATTGGAAAGGTCTGCGGCGCTTATCCTGCGCCTGAGCAGAAATGGCTGAACGGTATCTGTAATTTTGCAACCCACGTCAAGATCGAAATCAAGACCGAAGACCTCAAGGTCAACCCGCTCAAGGCTTCCAAGAAAGCAGCTGGCAAAAAGAAATAAACCTGCACCCATACAGGCAATCAAGGGGGGATTTCAATCCCCCCTTTTTTTGTGAGCACGGCAAGACTGCTCGTAAGGTACCCCAATTATGGCTTTTGACACTCTTAACTGCCCATCATGCGGCACCAAGATAAAAGATTACAAAAGCCCTCTCCCTACTGTTGACATAATCATCGAAATTAACGACGGGATTGTCCTTATTGAACGTGGCAATGAACCGAAAGGGTGGGCTCTCCCGGGAGGGTTTGTTGACTACGGGGAGACTCTGGAAGATGCCGCAATCCGTGAAGCGTTAGAAGAGACCTCACTTTCAATCACAGAACTCAGGCTGCATGGCTGTTATTCGGACCCGACAAGGGACCCAAGACGCCACACTATCTCGACCGTCTTTATAGCAAAAGGGGAAGGGATTCCGAAAGCCGGGGATGATGCTGCGACTATAGCTGTTTTCCGCAAGGACGCGGTACCGTCAGGGCTCTGTTTCGATCATGACCGCATCATCAAAGAGTACCTGGAGCAAACCTCGCTGCACTAGTCAGTAGCCCTGCTGCACCCCTCCCAACCGCGGGACTTCATGAAGTCATAGACTTTTTCAGGCCGTATCGGCCTGCTTACCAGATACCCCTGGACCTCGTCGCACATCGCCTCCTGCAGAAACGTGTACTGACCTTGAGTTTCGACCCCTTCTGCGATAACTCTCAGATTCAGACTGTTACCCATCGCTATTATGGCCGATGTTATAGCCGCATCAGTCTTGCTCGACTCAACATCCCTCACGAAAGACTTGTCAATCTTCAGAGTATTCACAGAGAACCTCTTGAGATGAGCCAGTGATGAATATCCGGTACCGAAATCATCAACAGATATATGGATTCCCCTGCTCTGGATATCATTAAGCACCTGTATTGTAAATTCCGGATTCTGCATAATAACACTCTCTGTGATCTCTATCTCCAACTGGTCAAACGGCATTCCAGTCTGAAGGACCACACTTTCAAGCCGCTCTATAAAATCTGACTGCTGCAATTGATATCCGGAAATATTTACAGCCACTCTCATTTTCGGCAATCCCTGCTTGACCCAATCTACGTTCTGGCTGCAGGCGCGCTCCAGCACCCACTCTCCGATAGGCACGATGAGCCCTGTCTCCTCAGCAAGCGGTATGAAATCATCCGGATTTATCAGTCCATATTCAGGGTGGTCCCACCTTAACAGTGCCTCCATGGCAGTAATCTGACCGGAAACTATATCTACCTTAGGTTGATAGACGAGCCTGAACTCATTTTTTGCGAGTGCCTTTCTCATGCTGTTTTCAAGCAGGAGTCTTTTGTGGGCGTGTTCATCCATGGACGAGTCATAAAGTACACATCGGTCGCCGCCTTGAGCTTTAGCCTCATACATGGCGATATCCGCCTTCTTTATCAGACTGTCGATATCATCCCCGTGTTCAGGAAAGATGCTTATCCCTATGCTCCCCATCGCAAAAAGCTCGTGGTTATCAATATTGAAGGGCTTCTGAAGAGCATCAAGAATCTTCCTTGCAACTACCTCGGCATCTTCGGGTTTCTCAAGGGTCCCGAGAACAATCGTAAACTCGTCCCCGCCAAACCTGGCGACCGTATCAACTTCACGTACCGAAGCCATAAGCGTTTTTGCAACAGCCTGAAGCAGCCTGTCACCTACCGGATGCCCCAGGGAATCGTTGATAACCTTGAAACGGTCAAGATCGATGAAAAGCAGCGCTACTGAACTCTTCCGACGGTTTGCATAGGCAATCGACTGCTTGAGCCGGTCGCGAAAAAGAATACGATTAGGAAGCCCGGTCAGGTTATCATTGTGAGCCAACTTGTAAAGCCTGGCCTGAGAACGTTTCTTCTCTGTCACATCATGCCATATCCCCCAGACAAGAGCAGGCACTCCATCCCGGAAACTGCAGGTAAGATTCCCTTCCACAAAAATCTCGCTGCCATCTTCCCCCCTGAACGACAGTTCGACAGCTTCAGCCTTTTCTCCGCCAAGGGTCTTCTGAAGCTCCCTTGCAGCAGCTTCCTGGTAATCGCTGCCGATAATTCCGTTGAATCCGCGGAGTTCGCTGTCCTCCGGTGAGAGACCTACTGCGCGGCGCATGGCCAGATTCATGAAGAGTATCCTCCCCTCCGGCGTATTACAGTGAATCAGGTCCTTGGCATTGTCTATGAAGCTGATAAGCCGCTTTTCGCTTTCACGGACAAGCATTGTCTCACGACGGATAACCGACATCAGAGAGTTTGCAATAATAGCGGTGACCGCGTTCGTTATTACGACCCATAGAGCCATGAGAAAGAGATAAAGTGCATCATGGTTAAGCGCGGGGTCGACAAACGGCATCTTTACCGATGGGAGGATACCTGCATGCTCTGCGATAAGAAGAAAAGAGTAGAGACCGCCGCCAATCCCACCCATAACCCAGACATCATGCTGAATATCGAGAAGATAGGCGGCTTCGAGCGTCACAATCAGATACACTGGCCAGAACCAGCTGGTTGCCCCGCCGCTGCAGTGGATAAGAACAGTTACCGCCACAAGATCGAGAAAAATCTGGAAATGTCTTGAGAACCGGAATTCTGCAAGCAGCCTGCTGTTGAAATGGCAGCCAAAATTATATAATACGACAACAATGATGGTGCTAATCAGGAGGACGATTTGTGCGGATTCGATGAAAAAACCGTACCTGCTGAAGAGGTAAGTGCTTCCGGCAAGTGCCCCGTAAATGGCGATCACGGAAAGAAGGAGCCACCTGACAACGGCAACAACCCTTATCCGCTCGGCTCTGCTCTCCACTATGCTGTATTCGTGAGAAAGAGGATTTTCACCGAGACTCGTAAAACGCCTGTTAAGTATTTCTGTCCACGACATCAATTCGGAGACTCTGTTCATGCCGTATCCCGATAACCAAAGATGCGAAGAGGCGGTTCACTGTCAATAAGGGAAGTGTCTGCGGCCAATCGGTAAAACAGCTTCAATCCTTCAATGTGACCCGGGGTAAGCTCATAAGAAATTGTATTCCAGTAATTAATGAGAAAATCGCGGTTTGTCCAGTTAATTCTTGACGACGCTGCAATATCACTATAGCTCTTTATGGCGATACGTCTGGATTCGGCAAGCCTCTCGCAGATCATAGCGGCAGCGGATGGGTCAGTACTTGCAAACTCCTCCCTGAGGAGCCAGAGCGCAAACACGAAAGGGGTTCCGGTAAATTGATACCAGAGCTCTCCGAGATCGTATATATAACCGTCCTTCCTGTTGAAAGATTCCCTTAACGCATTATCGCCAATCAGAAGAAACGGGTCATCACGAAAGGCGGGACTCTTTGCAGGTCTTTCAGCTGTGTAGAAGCTGTTGGTAAAAGAGTATTTCCGGGACAGGAGAATTTTGAGAAGCACCACCGAGGTCTCGGACTCTCCGGTTAATGCAATCGAAGCGCCGTCAAGTCGCTCGATCGGGACGCGTGAAAAGAGCAGGACGCTTTTGACGGCCCCTACAGAGCTGATCGAGAGGTCCGGAAGAATTAGATAGGACCCGGGATTACGTGCATACTCTATGGAAGATGAAGGGCAAAGATCTATCTCGCCTCTGCGAAGTTTGGCGTTAAGCTCGGCAGGTGTCCCTCTGACAAAGTCATACCCGGGGTCCTCGAAATAGTCACGGAGAACTGTAAATATCGGGGTACAGTTAAGATAGCTGATCTCTCCTATATGGAGCATCGATTTCTCCACAAATAAAAAAGGGCGAGATGGTATCTCGCCCTTCAGTTAAATGAGACTACAGACTACTCTTCGTTTTCAGATACCTGGTCAAGATAATCATCTGCCGACATAAGGAGCTTCAGCTCCTCAAGATCAGAAATTTCCACAACCAGAAGCCATCCGGCATCATACGGGTCATCATTTACAATTTCAGGAGAGTCGACCACCTCCCCGTTCACCTCAACTACGACACCACCTACCGGTGCATAAAGCTCTGCGATTGTCTTTCTCGCCTCAACTGTGCCAAAGGAGTCGTCCTGGTCAAGCTCGTCTCCGACTACCGGGAGTTCTATGGCACTTATATTGCCAAGCTCCGCCTGGGCATGATCGGTAATACCAAGCACCGCCCTGTCGCCTTCAACCCTGATCCAGAGATGCTCCTTGCTGTATAAAAGTTCATCGGGAAGATCCATAAACTACTCCAGAACTATTCTCTCAAGAAAACTCGTATCAATGTTCCCTTCTATGAAATCCTTGTTGGCCATTATCTTTCTGTGAAACGGTATCGTTGTCTTGATCCCGTCGACGATATACTCATCGAGTGCTCTTGCCATACGATGAATAGCATCCTCTCTCGTCTCTGCATGGACAATCAGCTTTGCGATAAGGGAATCATAGTGTGGAACAACAGTATAACCGTCATACACAAATGAGTCAACACGAACTCCGAGCCCTCCCGGAGTATGATAGGAAGTAATTTTACCCGGGCAGGGCGTGAATTTCACCGGATCTTCGGCATTGATTCGGCATTCGATCGAATGGCCGTTGATCTTGATATCGCTCTGCTTGTAACGGAGCTTGTTACCGAAAGCGACCCTGATCTGCTCTCTCACTATATCGATACCGGTAACCATCTCCGTAACCGGATGTTCTACCTGAATCCGTGTATTCATCTCCATGAAGAAAAAGTTGTTGTTCTTGTCCACCAGGAACTCGACCGTTCCGGCGCTGTAATACCCTACGGCTTTTGCAGCCCTCACAGCCGCATCCCCCATCGCCTGACGCAGAGCAGGGGTACTCACAGTCGAAGGTGCCTCTTCAATTATCTTCTGATGACGCCTCTGAATCGAGCAATCCCTCTCTCCCAGATGGATCACGTTGCCATGCTTGTCACCAAGAATCTGGATCTCGACGTGACGGGGCTGTTCACAGTACTTCTCGATATAGACCTCAGGATTTCCGAAACCGGCCTGGGCTTCGGCACGTGCGGTCGCAAAAGCATTGGGAAGCGCCGCAGGCGAGTGAACTATTTTCATCCCCCGGCCACCGCCGCCAGCTGTAGCCTTTATGATTACGGGAAGCCCGATCTCTTTTGCTATCTTGACCGCTTCCTTGACATCCTTAACACCTTCCTTGGTACCAGGGAGGATGGGAACCCCTTCTTTTATGACAGCCTGCCGGGCGCTGATCTTGTCCCCCATAATCCTCATACTCGAAGAGTTGGGGCCAATGAAGTTTATTCCGCAGTTCTCGCAAATCTCCGCAAAATCGGCATTTTCGGCAAGAAACCCATATCCTGGATGGATAGCTTCGGAATCGGTGAGCTCGGCAGCACTTATAATCGCATTGATGTTCAAATAGCTCAGAAGGCTTGGCGGCGGGCCTATGCAGACGCTTTCATCAGCAAGCTTGACATGGAGTGAGTCCCTGTCAGCGGTTGAGTAGACTGCAACTGTCTTAATCCCGAGCTCCTTGCAGGCACGGATTACACGCATCGCAATTTCGCCGCGATTGGCTATGAGTACTTTATGAAACATGAAATATCTCTCCTGTCAGATCTTTCTGCTAGAGTTTTTCTACGATAAACAGAGTATCGTTGTACTCGACCGGCTCCGCATTCTCCCTGCAAATCTTGATGATCTTGCAGCGAAATTCGGCCTCGATCTCGTTCATCAGTTTCATCGCCTCGACAATACAGAAGATCTGGCCCTTCTCCACAATCTGCCCGACTTCAACAAATGGAGGTGAATCAGGAGACGGTGCACGATAGAAAGTGCCGACTATCGGCGAAGAGATGCGCTCGCCGGCTTCATCGGCAGCAGCTACCGCAGCAGACTCAGGAGCACCAGCATGTGCAGGATGAATCGCAGCAGCATGCGGCGCTGCAGCGTAAACCGGAGCCGGAGCTGCCTGGTACTGAACCACCTGGGGCTCACTGCCGCGCTTCAGAAATATCCTCTCTTCACCGCTTTCCATCTCGAATTCGGTGATGTCAGTCTCGGTAATCATCTTCACAAGTACTTTAAGATCTTTGATATCCATCAGTTTCTCTCCTTTTTTATTACGATTAAAATTCTTCTTTAGCAGATTGTCAGCTCTTTATCTACCCTGCTCAGCATGCGGCATCCGTCAGCCGTAACCAGAACCATATCCTCAATCCTCACTCCGCCAAGACCTGATATATAAATGCCAGGCTCCACGGTAATGATCATGCCCTCTTCGAGTGCCTGCAGACTCCGGGAAGAAACCGTCGGTTTTTCATGGATCTCCAACCCGACTCCATGCCCAAGCCCGTGCCTGAAGAACTCGCCATAACCGCAATTTTCAATGTGCTCGCGAGCAATTTTGTCTAGTGCACGGCATTCGATCCCCGGCTTTACCGCAGAAAGCGCAAGATCATGAGCCTCTTTTACAATTCTGTAGATCTCAAGAAGCTTTCTGCCCGGCTCTCCGACCGCAACAGTAACCGTTTCATCAGAGTTGTATCCGTTGCAGCACGCGCCGAAATCAAACGTTACAAGCTCTCCAGACCTTAACAGCCTATCCGTCGGTCTGCCGTGAGGCATCGCCCCGCGTTCACCCGAAGCGACAATGAAATCAAAGGCTTTTTCATCAGCCCCGCCCCGCTTCATCATCATCTCCAACTCAATGGCAAGGGCACGCTCTGAAACGCCGGGTCTAATAGAGGAGAGGAGTTTTTTGAAAGCTGATGAGGCAACCCCAGCCGAGAACTCTATTGCCCTGATCTCATCTGAGCTTTTTATCGCCCGGAGTTGATCGAGCTGGTCCGCAATCGGCAGGAACTCAACATCCGGCATGACGTCGGAAAGAGCTTTCAACATGGATACGGTAGTCTGCTCGGCATCGAAAGCGATCCGCCGGCAGGCTCTCTCCCTGGCAAGGGTGGATATTCCCTCAAGCATTCTGGAATACTCCACAATCGTGCAGCAATCCGCTTCATCTGAGGCCTGGAGGGTGTATCTGGAATCGCAGATCAGAATGCGATCGTCCGCCGTGACAAACAGCACACCATCACTTCCTGAAAAACCCGATAGATAGCGGATGTTCACACGACCAATCACAAGGAGAGCATCCGCCCCCAGAGACTCCATAACCTTAATGGCTGCGGTCAATCTGGCTTCGGGCATCGGGAAACAATCCTCTCTTTATTAATCCGTTTTCTCGGCATATCTGTAACGCTGACTGCTTATAACAAAATTCAGCCAAACTTAAAACAAAAAATGGCAAAGCACCGCCACGAAGTCCGAAACATAAACCATTGGCTAAATCTTTCGTCAGTCCTTTTTGAGCGAGTACTTCTTCATCTTCCGGTACATCGTGGCCATATTCATTCCGGCATCCCTTGCGGCCGCTTCGACATTCCAGGCGTAGCGGGCAAGAAGTCCTTTCAGATAATCAGCCTCAAAACGCGCCATCGCCGCACTGTAATCGCCTTCAACCTGCTCCTCGCCAAAGACGGCACTGATTTCAGCAGGCATCTCTATGAATTGTGCGAGCAGCTGAAGCGTCAGATACTCCTCGCTTGCCATCGCCATGGACGCCTCGATAACGTTCTTCACTTCACGTATGTTCCCCGGCCAGTCATACTGCGTTATTGCTGCCATGGCTTCGGAATCAAGCCCCTTCACTTTGGTGCCGAATTTGGTGTTCTGATGGGAAATAAAGTGCGCCGCCAGCAGGGGGATATCACCCCTGCGCTCCCTGAGCGGCGGCAGATGAATATTAACCACATTCAGCCTGTAGAACAGATCCTCCCGAAAAGAGCCGCTCTTTACGGCAAGCTTCAGGTCCGAGTTGGTAGCGGAAAGGACCCGCACATCTACTTTGGTAGGTTTGGTGTCACCGAGCCTTAGAAACTCCTGCTCCTGTAGAAAACGCAGCAGGGTTTTCTGGACATTCATGGGGAGATTCCCGACTTCGTCCAGAAAAAGCGTCCCACCGTCTGCAGCTTCAAGAAGTCCTGCCCTGTTCTCCTTTGCACCGGTAAACGCTCCTTTTTTATAGCCGAACAACTCACCTTCAAGGATGGTTTCCGGTAGGGCGCCGCAATTTATGGCAACAAACCGTTTCTCCTTCCGCGGCGAATTGTAATGAATGGCCTGGGCGATCAACTCCTTGCCGGTGCCTGATTCACCCGTTATAAGAACTGAAGTATCACGTATAGCGATCTTTTCTACCTTTTCCAGCACTGACTTGAGCCCTTCTGAAGCGCCAATGATGTTCTCGAAGCGGAACTTGCCGGCAAGCTCCTCCTTCAGTTCCCTGTTCTCCTCCAACAGTATTGTCTGGGTAAGCGCGTTCTTTACCCGGTAGAGCAGCTCCTCCGGTTCGAACGGCTTGGTCAGCATATCGTAAGCCCCCTTGCGGAGAGCCTGTATTGACATCTCGACCGTCGCGTAAGCGGTTATCATAATGACCGGGATCTGCGGCTGCTTCAGCTTGAGCCGCTGCAGGACCTCAAGCCCGTCCATTCCCGGCATCTTGATATCCGTGATGACCAGGTCCCATTCACCCACAACAAATTCCTCTACGGCCTGAAAAGAGCGCGTGTATGCCTTCACCCTGTAGCCGTTGTCCAGAAGCACCGCCTCCATCATCCGGCAGAGGCCCTCTTCATTATCGATCAGCAGAATACGTTTTTTGTCTGACATCACAACTCCCTTGCAGGTCGACCCTCATCAAAGCTCATTAATTAGATCATCAGAACTCTTCCGGCTGGAACGGCAGTCGAACCGTTACCGTCGTCCCGCTTCCCGGCTGGCTTTCTATAGCAATACTGCCCTGGTGCTGTTCAACAATCTGTTTGGTAATGGCCAGACCAAGTCCGGTGCCCTTCTCTTTCGTGGTAAAGAACGGCTCAAAGATCTTTTCCAGATTTTCCTGAGCCACTCCACTGCCGTTATCACGGAACCGTATGACAGCGTACCCGTCATCGATCGAGGTAGAAACGTTCAATATCCCGCCCCTACCCATTGCCGCGCCGGCATTAAGAATGAGATTGATCGCAACCTGACGCATCTGGTCGCCGTCGAGCAAGGCTGCCGGAAGCACCTTTTCCAGTTCCATGACCACCTTGACATCATGCATGTCAGTATGATTTGCGGCAAAATCTACAATCTGCTGCAGCAGCGCATTGATGTCGGTCTCTTTGAGGACGGGCTTGGGTGTACGGGCATAGTTAAGGAGGTCCTGCACGATTTTCTTACATCTTTTACTCTCCCGCTTGATCTCGTGGATATAGCGGTAGCCCGGATCATCCTCACTCATCTTCCCTTCCAGATAAGCGGCATATCCGAGTATGACCCCAAGCGGATTGTTTATTTCATGGGCTACTCCGGAAGAGAGCACCCCGAGAGACGCCATTTTCCCCTGCTGGGCAAGGGTCGCCTCCAGCTCCCTGTTTCGCTGGATAATCTCGGTCATCCTGTTGAAAGCCGCACCAAGCTCCCCCAGCTCATCGTCGGAATTTATCTCCATCCGGGCATCAAGCTTCCCGCGCTTTACCTGCCTGATCGTCTCGAGCATTCGATTGATAGGCCCGGTGAAGACCCGGGCAGCCAGGAAAACAAGATAAGTGGAAATGCAGCCGACGATAAGGGTCAATAATGCCATCCACGCAACTATCCGCCCCTGTATCTTGTTTGCCTCGCTGTAGAACTCCTCTTCGTATGACCCGACTGCTATGATCCAGTCCCACGGGGCAAAATAGTCATACCTGACGATCTTCATCCTCGGCTGCGGCTCCCCCTTGTTTTTCCAGGAATACCTGATCCAGCCGCTCTTCTTCTCGCACATCTCCCGGATGAATTTGCGACCGTCTTCATCAGAAGTATCGATGAAGTTCTTTCCCTCTCCTGTGGGGTGGATGGTAAAGGTTCCCTTGCTGTTCATGCAGAAGATATATCCGGTCATCCCGACCTTCTTCTGCTTGATCTTGTCCTTCAGCAGCCCAAATGAACTCCGCTCGAAAGACTCGTTATCGTAAGTCTCGTCAAGATAGCCTCCGGCAGCAATAATCCAGTCCCACTCCTTGAAATATCGGTAGGCAACCACCTTGTTCCTCGCCCTCTTGTCTCCAAGAACGGCATTTCGCCAGGGGTAGATTATGTAGAGCACCTCTCCGGGCCGGGAAAGGCGGGCTTTTTTACACATCTCCCTGATAAAATAGCGACCATTTTCATCCTTCTCGTTGTAGACATTCTCACCCTCACGAGCCACGTGAACCTTTAAGGTCCCGTCTCCGGTCATGGCATAAATGTAGCCGGTCTCCCCGACATTAACTTTTTTCAGGGCTTTTCGCGCTTCGGCCAATGCGGTATTTCGATCGATCCGCCCCGCATCAAACTGCCTGTACTGGGCTTCGACCAGATTGTAGGAAAGTGTGGTAAAAGCTGCCAGCTCCTGCCTGAAGATCCGTTCCTTATCCTGCTTGTAGACCTGGAACTGCTGATGATGTGACTGAAGAAGATCGATGGTGAAACTGGACATATGCTCCAGATCGTCCTTGCTCGTCCTTGTGATGCCGAGATAGGCATGATGGTTTGATATATAGCCGATCACCCCGCCGACAAGAATTATCGGAATAATGACCAGAGGAAGAACCATGACCAGCATCTTCCAGCGGAGTTTGAGATGTTTGAGCAGAGGATTTATAGAGCCGACCATCTAATTCGCCTTCACTTTTAGCGGATAAAAACCAGGTTTTTTATAGCACAGCTTACTATATTTTCATAACCAAGATCGCGAAGCACTTTTTTCTTGAAAAGTATGACAATATAAACGATTATTCGTATAGTATTTCTTCTAAACCAGCACCCATTATTCAGATGATATTTTTCAGGGACGGCAAAGTGGAAATTAATCACGGAAAGTTCAATTTAGAATTAAACCGCTTTGTCCGCACATTTCAATGCAACCGCGGCTTCACTTTGATCGAATTGCTCGTTGTAGCTGTGATTCTGGGCATACTTTCGGCCATGGCACTTTCTGCGTTTTCGACCTTCAGGGAAAAAGCCAAAGTCGCACGGTGCTCTGAAGAGCTCCGTACCCTTGAAAGAGAGATAATTGCTTATTCGACTGATAAGGTTTTTACAGGCCTTGCCGATATCGGAAGACAAGATCTTAAGGATCCATGGGGCAACAATTACGTCTATGTTGCTGCTCCTCCTGCTGGAACCCCGCAGCCCAGATACTATTCTACTGATGCAGAAACCCCCCCCCTGAACAGTGATTTCTATCTGTACAGTAAAGGCGCTGATGGGAGAACTGCTGACAGGATAACTGATCCTGACAGTGAGGACGACGTAATCCGTGCAAACGATGGTGCTTTTTGTACCATTGCAGCCAAGTACGGTCTTTAACCTTAGTATATAAAGATTTATTCAGGGTGATCAATTAAAATGACATGCTCCTGCCCAAAATGTACCGCTAAGATAGAATTTGACTCTGCAGTTATCCCGTCAGAAGGTTCATTTAACAAATGTTCTGAATGCGGTACGAACTTTGTCATCCGTAAAGAGTCTTTTGCGCGGAGAGCCCTTCATAAAAATGACGAAATCTCTTGCTCTGAATGCGGGAGCCACCCTGGCTCTTCAATCTACTGCATGAACTGCCACGCTATCTACCCGGACTTCCTGATCATTGAAACATCCTCTGCGGCCAAGAGAGGGTTTGGAAAAATACTTGCCTCGTTGAACCTCCTGAGAAACCTGAAGATTGGTGGGTCGGCGAAACCCTCCTATGAGAGTTACGACACTTCACTGGCAAGACCTGGGAAAAACAAGAGTATTATCCCTGTTCCAAGTGGACCTGCCCAGTTGGCAGTAGTTCTTATTGTGCTAATACTGCTTCCTTTAGGTGGGGGGTATTACTGGTATCAGGACAGGCTGGCAACAAAATACACTGAAAATTATGTCAGGGCTCTTCTTGGTGTCAAAATGGCCAGAGATTTCGAAATCAGGATCAGCGATCGCCTTTCAGCAGACATGAAGAAGGGAGCCTCTTCATCGCTTACTGCAGCCGAGCAGAAATCCGCTGCATTGGCTAAAGGCAATGCAGATTTACTCATGAAGAGGATCGACAATGTGCCTGACAAGTTCACTGCCAGCGATGATTCTCTGAAAAGACTTTACGACACCTACTCCTTGCTGCATACGACCGTTACGTCTACGACAGGTTCGGCCGACATATATTCCGGATCGGTCAAAAAAATCGATGATGATTTCAGGAAGAGCGCAAGAGAGCTTAAAGCCGGACTGCCGGTAAGAATTTCTGCCCAGCTCGGCGAGAGCAGCAAAAAGTTCAAAACGCTTCAGGAGCTGTAACTGTCATCTGGTCAAGCAAACCTGACCAGCTCGGACATATCCCTCACAGCCCTCTCAAGCCCCACAAGAACCGCTCTTGAGATTATCGAGTGGCCGATGTTGTACTCATCTATTCCCCGAATCGATGTAATCTGTTTTATATTGGAATAGTTCAGCCCGTGTCCGGCATTGACCCCTAGTCCCAGCTTCTTTGCCAGCTTCACTCCGTTCTCGATCCGTATCAGCTCTGCCTCTCCGCTTTTCCAGTCAGTCGCCTCCGAAAATATCCCGGTATGTATTTCGATAAAGTCCGCCCCCACCTTATCAGCAGCTTTAATCTGATCGGGGTCAGCATCTATAAACAGGGATACCGGGATTCCCGCGCTGCGAATCCGCTCAACTGCCGACTTGATCTGCTCCATGTTGCAGCGAACGTCCAGCCCCCCTTCCGTAGTAAGCTCAAGCCGCTTTTCCGGAACGAGCGTACACATATCAGGCCTGACCTTCTGGGCAATTGAAACCATCTCGTCAGTGGCAGCCATTTCGAGATTCAGGCGTGTCTTTATCGTCTTTCGCAGCAGCTCAAGGTCGCGGTCCTGTATATGACGCCGGTCCTCTCGCAGATGGATCGTTATCCCGTCTGCCCCTGCCAGTTCCGCAATCGCAGCTGCAGCTACCGGGTCCGGCTCAGCGCCCCCTCGAGCCTGCCTGATGGTTGCAATATGGTCTATATTCACTCCAAGTTTTGCCATCCTATTTCACTCCTATGGTCTTCTCAACAGAGTCGGCAATCTCCTTTGCCCACGCTGTAATCTGATATTTATCCTGCCCCTCGATCATTATCCTTAGAAGTGGTTCGGTCCCCGAATAACGGATAAGAATCCTGCCGTCCTGATTGAGCTTGGACTCTATTCCCTTTATCAATGCAGCACTCTTCGGAATCTCCATGACATCCCTCTTTTCCGAAACCCTTACATTCAAAAGCACCTGCGGTAATGGAATCATGATATCGGCAAGGTCCGAAAGGCTCTTCCCCGTCCTGCGGATTATTGCCAGAAGCTGAAGCGCAGAGAGCATGCCGTCCCCCGTGGTGTTGTGATCAAGGAATATCATATGCCCTGACTGCTCGCCCCCCAGATTATACCCTCCCTTGCGCATCTCCTCGACAACATAACGGTCACCCACATCAGTCTTGATGACCTTGCCCCCGGCTTTCCGCATTGCTATGTCGAGCCCCATGTTGCTCATGACCGTTGCGACCAAAGTATTTTTCTTCAATTTTTTGTGTTTGATCATATCGGTTGCACAGATGGCCATGATCTGGTCGCCGTCCACCTTGTTTCCATACTCGTCCACAAAAATGACCCTGTCCGCATCTCCGTCCAGAGCGATTCCCAGGTCAGCGCGATGGATCTTGACCGCCTCGCTCATCACTTCAGGATGGAGCGAGCCGCACCCGGCATTGATGTTCGTGCCGTTAGGCTTCACCCCTATCGGTATAACCTCCGCACCCAGCTCTTCGAGCACAGCCGGTGCAACCTTGTAGGCGGCACCATTGGCACAGTCGAGAACGATCTTCATCCCGGCAAGGTCAAGATCCTTCGGAAAAGCGCTCTTGAGAAACACGACATAACGTCCGGCAGCGTCATCTATCCTGTAGGCCTTTCCTACCTCAGTAGCGACCGGACGGAGAGAATCGACCTTTTCGGAAAACAGGAGCTTTTCAATCTTCAGCTCGATATTGTCGGGAAGCTTGAACCCGTCCTTGAAGAAAAACTTTATTCCGTTGTCCTGAAAAGGATTATGAGATGCAGAAATAACTACTCCGGCATCAGCCCTCATTGATGAGGTGATATAGGCTATACCCGGGGTCGGGAGAGGCCCGACCTGCAGGACATCGACCCCCATCGAACAGATCCCGGCAACCAGAGCGTTCTCGATCATATACCCGGAGAGCCTGGTATCCTTGCCGATCACGATGCGATGCCTCCTGCTGCCGTTCTTGAAAAGGTATGCGGCGGCCCTTCCAACCTGCATAGCCATCTCGCACGTCATCGGATAGACATTTGCCACCCCGCGCACACCGTCAGTCCCAAAAAGCTTTTTCATTTATGCTCCTGTCAGATTAATCCTGTCTGTTTGTATTTGATGGCCCGGCACCAGCCACGGGCTCCGGTTGGATGTCGATTATGACCGGAGATACCCTGGCAAATCTGACTCCACTGACCGGCAGCAGACTGTTTTCAAATCCTGCTAACGTGTTCTTCCCCTCCTTAACAGCCGAAAGGTCGAGCTTTGCTGATACACCTTTCAATCTCTGCCTCAAAAGCAGGATTCGAGGGCCGACCGTATGGATAGACAGTTGCTGAGGTGCGCCAGCTTTGACTTTAAGTCCTGCAGGGACGTTTACATAGGTTACTTCAAGCGGAATATCAGCCTCATCACTTTTCTCCAGTATCACAAATAGCCAGAGCAGCGCTGCAAGCAGCAGAGAAAGCAATTTAAGCTGAAGAGAAGGCGATAACACCTCTCTGACGTTCATTGTGCCCACCTCGAATCAACCATCCTGCGAAGAATTTTCCGCAAAGCAACAGGTTCAAGTTTGCTGGTAATCTTCCCCCCTGAAACGAATGAGATAGAACCGGTCTCCTCGGAAACAACGATCACTAGTGCATCTACCAGTTCTGTAAGTCCTATGGCTGCCCTGTGCCTCGTCCCCAGTTCCTTGGCGACCTCTGGGTTGTGCGTAAGGGGAAGAAAACAGCCTGCCTGCGTCAGCTTGCCATGCTGTATTATCACCGCTCCGTCATGTATGGGTGAATAGGGTAGAAATATTGATGATATTAGTTCGCTGGTGACTTTGGCATCTATCTCCGTACCTACTGCCATGAAGTGATCCAGTGACATCTCCCGCTCAATGACGATCAGGGCGCCGTTCCTCCTCTCCGATAAAGAGTGCGCCGCGGCAACCAGCTGGTCCAGAAGAGCTGCCGACTCCTTTTCAAGAGTGTCATGTTCACCTGTTTTCGCTGCGCTTCCCCTTTTGAACGAAAGCATTGCACGACGAATGTCGTACTGGAATATCACGACAAGGATAAGGAGAAGCGAAGAAAGAAAATTGTCGAGCAGCCAGGTGAAAGTCGCCAACCCGGCAAGACGGGCAAGCAGATATGAGATGATGACGACAGGGAGGGCCAGCAGAACCCGAAGGGCAGTTGACTCCCTCACAAGGCGAAAGAGCCGGTATATGACAAATGATACCAGTAGTATATCGAGAATAGTAAGCAGTGAGTCGGTTTTTAGAAGAAAATCCGGCATGAGGCCCACCGTAACAGCTATTTATTTATCAGAATTGCCCTCACCATGTCGACAGTATCGCGCATCGCACGAACATCATGAACCCTGAATATTTTCGCCCCGTTCACCATGGCCACGGCAACCGAAGCGGCAGTACCGATGAGTCTTTCCGAAACGTCGCGCCCTAGTGTTGCCCCGATAAAGGACTTTCTTGAAAGACCTATCAGGAGAGGTCTGCCAAGAGGATAAAACTCCGGAATCCTTCTGATTAACTCAAGATTGCCGGCTACACTCTTTCCAAAACCGATCCCCGGATCTACGACAATCCGCTCTTCAGTGATACCGGCGGAAACTGCCCTTTCAATCGCACGGCGAAGAAACCCGGACACTTCGGAAACGATATCGCCGTATCCGGTGCTCTTTTGCATCTCGGAAGGCCTACCCCTGGTGTGCATCAACACCAGACCGGCGTCCGTGCCTGCAACACTCTCCTGCATGAAGGGATCGAAAGTCAGAGCGCTGATATCATTTACGATCTCTGCCCCGGCCTGCAATGAGGCTATGGCCACCTCTGACTTCCACGTATCGATGGAGATCGGAACAGGAATTCGTCCTGAAAGGCGTTGGATGACCGGGATTACCCTGGACAGCTCCTCGCGGGCGGAAACTTCAAGAGCATCGGGCCTCGTGCTCTCACCACCGATATCAATAATATCGGCACCGTCTTCAACCATTCTTTCGGCAGCTTCAACGGCCTCCTGAACTGATCCGTACCTGCTGCCGTCAGAGAAAGAATCGGGGGTAAGGTTAAGTATGCCCATGAGGCAAGGGCGTTCGGAAAGGTCGAAAGACCTGCTCCCGAAACGCCATATATCAGAGGACAATGTTGACAAAATCTGCCGGGCCTATGCGACTTCCACTGGTGCAGGTTCAGGTGCCGGTTCGTTCTTCATTATCTCTTCCACCTCGGCGCCGGTCAGGTTTTCCTTTTCGACAAGGGCACGGGAGATTCTGTGGAGTATTTCTACGTTATCTGTAAGCAGCGATTTGACCCGTGCATAGTTCTGGTCAACAATCCTGCGGATCTCGTTGTCAATCTCGACTGCGGTTGCTTCGCTGAAGTTCTTGTGCATGGCCATCTCTCGCCCGAGGAAGATTTGTTCATCCTTCTTTCCGAAAGAGACAGGTCCCAGTTTTTCACTCATCCCCCACTCGCAGACCATCTTGCGTGCCATCTCGGTAGCCCGCTCAATATCGTTCCCGGCTCCGGTAGTCATTGTGCTGAAGATAATCTCCTCGGCGGCACGCCCCCCCATCAGGACAGCTATCCTGTCGAGCAGTGACTCTTTGGTGTAGCTGTGCTTGTCCTCGATCGGAAGCTGCATTGTCACGCCGAGCGCTCTTCCGCGCGGAATAATGGATACCTTGTGGATAGGGTCGGTACCGGGAAGGAGTTTGGCAACAAGGGTATGACCGGCCTCATGATAGGCTGTGCTATTCTTCTCCTCTTCGGAGATCACCATGCTGCGCCGCTCAACGCCCATCAAAACCTTATCCTTGGCATCGTCAAAGTCAATCATCTCCACCTTTTCCTTGTTTCTTCTTGCCGCAAGGAGGGCAGCTTCATTGACTGCATTTGAAAGGTCAGCACCGGAAAAGCCCGGTGTGCCGCGAGCCATAAGCTCCAGATTGACATCCGCTGCCAGCGGGACTTTCTTGGCATGAACCTTCAGGATCATCTCGCGACCTTTTACATCGGGCCTCGGCACAATCACCTGCCTGTCAAAACGCCCCGGCCGCAGAAGTGCAGGGTCAAGAACGTCCGGACGGTTGGTCGCAGCAATGAGAATGACACCCTCGTTCGATTCAAAGCCGTCCATCTCTACCAGCAACTGGTTCAGGGTCTGCTCACGTTCGTCATGACCGCCGCCGAGCCCTGCACCCCTATGCCGACCAACGGCATCGATCTCGTCGATAAAGATTATGCATGGTGCGTTCTTCTTCCCCTGAACAAATAGATCGCGTACCCGGCTTGCGCCGACCCCGACGAACATCTCCACGAAGTCTGATCCGGAAATGGAAAAGAACGGGACACCTGCCTCACCCGCAATAGCCCTCGCAAGAAGGGTCTTGCCTGTACCCGGAGGCCCCATCAGCAGCACCCCCTTGGGAATGCGACCACCAAGTTTCGTGAACCGCTTGGGCTCTTTCAGGAACTGGATTATCTCCTCAAGCTCCTCTTTTGCTTCCTCTATTCCTGCCACATCCTCAAATGTGATCTTACCCTGCGACTCTGTCAGGAGCTTCGCGCGGCTTTTGCCGAAAGACATCGCCTTGCCGCCCCCTGCCTGCATCTGACGCATGAAGAAGATCCAGACGCCGACCAGAAGAATGAGGGGAAACCAGGAGATGAAAAGGGAGAACCAGGAAAACTTCTCCTCCTCCGGCTTGGCAGAAACTTCGATCTTTTTTTCAAGAAGCGTTTCGGATATCGAGGCATCGGTCGGCCTGTATGTCCTGAACTCTTTGCCGTCAGTATATTTGCCGATTACATCATTGCCCGATATTACGACGGACTTCACCTTCCCCCCATCGACTGCAGTGATGAAGTCACTGTAATTAAGCCTGTCCTGAGTTGGTTTCGGTTTATTGAAAAGATTGAACAGGAGTATCATCATCAGGCTGATGACTAGCCACAAAGAGAGATTCTTATAAAACTGATTCAAATTTGCCCCCTATCGTCTCTATGCAGAACCTTTAAAGGCAGCTGCGAACTTGACAGAATAATTCTAAAAAAATAACACAACCGCTGCCCCATGACAAGACTTAATGCCTTATGGACGCAGGTGTATACGTAATCCGTAGCATCTTCAGCTCCCGGCCTCCAGCTGCTGCCCGTGTACGTTCAGCCGGCTGGACTCCGCAAACCCAGATGATCTCATCACGGCAGACAAGGAGAGGATTCCTTGCCCGCTCCCGTAGCGGAATCTTCCTGTCGATGAAGAGATCCTTCAGCTTTTTCGACCCGTCCAGCCCGAGCGGCCTGAAGCGATCACCCTTGCGGAAATAACGTACAACCCATGGGAACGGCAGTTCTCCCGAATCCAGGGAGAGGATATCCTTTCCCACCCTTTCGAGATCTCTCGCAGGGCTAACTGAAATAAGTCCGCCGCACGGGAGATGATAGTTACCGCAGGCAGCTATCGAAAGCTCATCAAAATCTGAAAAAGGATCCTCTTCAAGCGCGGTAAAGACCAGGCTGCTGTAATCCCTCACAACTCGGATCCCGCCCGGGAGATTTATCTCTCCATTCGGCTTTCCCGACAGGACGAGCCTCTCCATGTCAGTCAGATGCATGAAGGAGATCCGCTTCAAATCACCTTTTACCGCTCCGACTGCGGTCCGGTAAAGCCGCTTTCGCAAAAGTGCAGGTTCAAGAAAAAGTTTTGGAAGGTCAATGCTGACAGATGAACATCCTGACTCCGCAGTACGTGCAAAAGCCCGAGAAGTCAATCCCTCCAGAACCTCCTCATCAGCCGCAAGGGCTTCGGCTGTCTGGTTGAGAGCCTGAATAATCTCCGGGTTGAATGTTTCAAGGAGCGGAAGGAGCTCATGCCTGATCCTGTTGCGCATAAACCGGGTATCCGAATTACTGCCGTCCTCTCTCCAGATCAACCCGACTTTACGGAGGTAAGCTTCAATCTCGTCACGGCTCAGCTGAAGAAGTGGTCGAACAATATTACCTGACCGTGGCCGCATTCCCAAAAGTCCACTCCCGCCTGCACCCCTTACAAGTCTCATAAGAACGGTCTCGGCCTGATCATCCCGGTGATGCCCCAGCACAATCGCAGATGCAGAGTGCTTTACCGCAATTTCCCTGAAAAAACCGTATCTCGCCTCCCTGCCGGCCTCTTCAAGAGACAATCGCTTTTCCTGCCCAAGCGCAGCCACATCAGCTCTTGATATCTCGACCTGAACTCCGTATCTGCCTGCTGCGGCCCTGACGAACTGCTCGTCACCATCCGACTCGTCCCCGCGGAGCATATGATTCAAATGTACCGCCACCAGCTTCAAAGGGAATCCGGGAAGGTTGGCAAGGATATCCAGAAGAGCGGTAGAGTCAGCCCCACCCGAAAAAGCAACCACCACGGTCTCTTCCGGCGTGAGCAAATTCATCTCCCTTATGAATCGCAAAACTTTTTTCCGTAACAGCTGCATCCAGATCATTCCTTTAAGTGGATGGAATTCGACGTCATCCTACTGGATTGAATCAAAATATGGTAGAGTAAATGAAATCGGGAGGCAACGTGTACAGATTTCTGATCTTCTATTTTGTAGCGTACGGGGGAGCACACCTATACTGAAGCTGGTGAGAGCAGCCGAACCCGATATCCTCGTATCGACAGGAGACCTTGTTGACGGCCATCAAAAACATTTCAGCGGAATTGAAAAGTACTTCCTTGAGGTCAGGCCCAGGCTCGGCAAATTTGCCATCATGGGGAATCATGAGTATTACGTCGGCATTGAGAAATCGATCGCCTTCACTAAAGAATCCGGCTTCAAGGTGCTTATGGATGAGAATTTCGAGCTGGGTGGCTTGATCAGCATAACCGGGATCGACGATTCGCAGAACAGTGTGGAGCGGACCGCTCTTTCCGCTCTGGAGAAAAAGCTGCTTCAAGCCGCGCCGAGCGGAGTGTTTAGGCTCATCCTCAAGCACCGGCCAATTGTCGAGAAGGAGTCAGAGGGGAAATTCGACCTGCAGCTCTCCGGCCACGTACACAAAGGGCAGATATTTCCGTTCAACTTCCTTACCTGGCTCAGCTTTCCGGTAAAAACCGGGCTTACCCGTCTCAAGGGGGGGGGCTGGCTTTATGTAAGCCGCGGCACTGGTGTCTGGGGGCCGCCGATACGATTTCTGGCCCCTCCGGAAGTCACCATTATCGACCTTATGCCGGAATCGGCCATTAACATAAAGAATTAACTTGAAAAATCAGGCAGATATTGACATACTTGAAAGCTTCTTAAAACGGGTTGCAAGACCCGTTTTTCATTTTCTCTTCAGGAGTAATATTTATGCAGTCACTTATACGAAACATCGCAATTATCGCCCACGTTGATCACGGAAAGACCACCCTTGTCGATGCCATGCTGAAGCACGCCGGGGTTTTCCGTGAAAACGAGGTCATAACCGAGCGGGTCATGGACTCGAACGACCTCGAAAAAGAGCGCGGTATCACCATCCTTTCAAAAAACCTCTCCGTGCATCACGGCAGATACAAGATAAACATTGTCGACACCCCCGGCCATGCGGATTTCGGGGGCGAGGTGGAGCGAGTCCTTACCATGGTGGATTCGGTGCTCCTTCTTGTTGACGCTCTTGACGGACCGATGCCGCAGACACGCTTCGTTCTGAAGAAGTCGCTTGACCTGGGGCTGAAGCCCATCGTCGTCATCAACAAGATTGACCGGCCGGGTGCACGTCCGGACGAAGTCGTGGACATGGTCTTCGACCTCTTCTGCGAACTGAACGCAAATGACGAACAGCTCGACTTCCCGATCGTCTACACAAGCGCCAAACTGGGTTACGCAAAACTGGATATGACCTCCGACTCAACCAGCCTGGAACCTCTCTTTGCGGTTGTAGAGAGCAATGTCCACCCGCCGAAGGGTGATGTAAATGCCCCGTTTCAACTCCTTGTGACCAACATCGACTACAACGACTACATCGGCAGGATTGCCACCGGCAAGATTTACGCCGGCAAGGTAAAGACCGGTGAGACGCTGGCTGTAATCAAGCACGATGGCAGCATGACAAAAGGAAGGATATCGAAACTCCTCGGCTATGAAGGACTGAAGCAGGTGGAGATAGAAGAAGCTGCAACAGGTGATATCGTCTCTATTGCCGGCTTTGACTCTGTAGGTATAGGTGAAACCCTTGCCAACGCAGAGAATCCTGTTGCTCTCCCTTACGTCGCGATTGACGAACCGACAATCTCCATGAATTTCATCGTTAACTCTTCCCCCTTTGCCGGTCGCGAAGGGAAACTCGTCACTTCCCGCAACATCCGCGAGCGACTCGACAAAGAGCTACGGACAAATGTATCGCTACGAGTGGCCGATACCGATGCCGGTGACACCTTCAAGGTTTCAGGAAGGGGAGAGCTGCACCTCTCCATTCTTATCGAGAACATGAGACGTGAAGGCTTCGAAATGGCGGTCTCGAAACCGGAAGTTATATTCCGTGACGTTTCCGGAAAGAAGATGGAACCGATGGAATACCTGGTGGTCGATGTACCCTCTGATTACCAGGGCGTCATCATCGAGAAGATGGGGCCACGAAAGGGGGAGATGACCTCCATGCAGCCGATGGGGGATACGATCCGCCTGGAGTTCATAATCCCGGCACGCGGCCTGATCGGGCTCAGGAGCGAAGTCCTTACCGATACGCGCGGCACAGCAGTCATGACCCACACCTTCCACGAGTATGCTCCGTACAGGGGTGATATCCCTGGCCGCAAGAATGGCGTACTGATAGCAATGGAGCATGGAGAGACCACCGGCTATGCACTCGATGCCCTTCAGCCTCGCGGTATACTTTTTCTTCCGCCAGGAGTTGAGGTTTACGGAGGGATGCTGATCGGTCAACATGCAAAGGACAACGATCTCGACGTTAACCCCTGCAAAGGTAAAAAACTCACCAACGTCCGTGCGTCAGGCACTGACGATGCTGTGAAGCTCGCTCCTCCGAGATTACTGACGCTTGAGCAGGCCCTTGAGTTCATAGATGATGACGAACTTGTTGAAGTTACTCCGAAGTCGATCAGGTTGAGAAAAAAAGAGCTCGATCCGAACAGAAGGAAAAGAAAGTAGCAGGTTTTGCAGCCTTTGTAAGCAAGTCGAGCGGTTCATCTGCTTGACTTTTCGGGTTGTTTTTACTACCTTCAGTAAAAATCGGTCCAGGGAAATGCCATGCCTGATCTAAAGAAATCGTCCCTTCTGCTGCTGTTGTTGCTCCTCTCCTCCTGCACTTCGGTACCTATCCAGACTCAGCCGGCGGCTGTCTTTCAGGAGGGAGAGGAGTTTTACGGTGCAAAAAGGTATGAAGACGCGATAGCTCAGTACAAGAAGGTGCGGGATGCCTACGCCTCGACCGAACTCTCATCGAGTGCGGAACTCAGGATAGCTGACTCTTATTTTGAATCAGAGCGTTACATAGAAGCCGCTTCCGAATACACCCAGTTCCGTAAACTCCATCCAACCCACCAGAAAGCCCCGTACGCACTTTACAGGGCGGGTCTTGCCAACTTCAATCTGATTACCGGCACTGACAGGGACCAGACTCCCCAGAAAAACTCCGCGGTCTATTTTGAGGAATTCCTAAAAGCATACCCGAAATCCGAGTTTGCCCCTGATGTGAGCGAAAAGCTTGAAGCTGTCAGATCGCAGCAGCTTGAGTACGAGCATTACGTGGCAGAGTTCTATTACCGCACCGAAAAGTATGCCGCTGCGATCAAACGGCTCCAGGATGCTCTTGTCGCCTTTCCGAAAAGCCCCCTGCATGACAGGACATGGTACCTGATCGGCGCGGCACAGCTTAAATCCGGGGAGACTGACAAGGCTCGGGAAGCTTTCAACAGGCTCTCTACCGACTATCCTGACAGCAAATTTATCATCGAGGCCGGCAAGCTGCTGGAAAAGTACTACTAGAATCCATCATATCTTTTCAAGACAACATCTTTCGACTTTTTCATAATCCCTACCGAGTCACATCGACAACTATCCGTCCGCGCACCTTACCTTCGAGAAGGGTACTACAGACCGGTATTACTTCTGAAAGCCCTATCTCGGAAGTGATTACATCCAGTTTCGATACTTCGAAGTCCAGTGCAAGCCGCTTCCAGGCCTCCAGACGGAGCTGATGCGGAGCCATAACGCTGTCGATACCGTAGAGGGTTATCCCCCTGATAATGAACGGGGCAACGGTTGCCGGGAAATCCATACCCTGCGCAAGACCACAGACGGCAACGGCACCCCGGTACTTTGTCCCGGCACAGGCATTTGCCAGCGTAAAACTGCCGGCCGTATCAATGACACCTGCCCAGCGCTCTTTAGCAAGTGGCTTTCCGGGAGTCGACAGCTCACTTCTGTCTATGATATCCGCTGCGCCGAGCATTTTGAGGTACTCCGCCTCCGAAACCCTTCCTGTGGAGGCTACGACCCTGTAGCCGAGCTTTGAGAGTATACTGACAGCCACGCTCCCGACGCCGCCGTTTGCGCCTGTCACGAGGATATCGCCATCCTCCGGCTTCAAGCCATGCTTCTCAAGGGCCATTATGCTGAGCATCGCAGTATAGCCAGCCGTCCCTATCGCCATGGTCTGGCGGGTAGAGAACCGCTCTGGCACGGCGATAAGCCAATCCCCTCTTACCCTGGCTTTTTCCGCTAACCCTCCCCAACGACTGTCTCCGATTCCGTAACCGTTCAGCAGCACACGTTCTCCCTGCTTCCAGAGGGTACTGTCGCTCTCCGTGACGACACCGGCAAGGTCTATACCCGGTATCATCGGAAAGCTCCTTATCACCGGAGACCTGCCCGTGATCGCCAGTGCATCCTTATAGTTGACTGTCGACCATTCCACCAGTACGGTTACATCCCCGTCCGGAAGCTGGTTTTCATTCACCTGCACCAGATTTGCAGAGCATCCCTGGTCATCCTTGTTGACAACGATCCCTCTGAACACGCGCCCTCCTCCTGCTGTGGCAATAAACAACCCCGCCGCAAGCAGCGGGGTATTTAGAACAACACCAACTGATAGTCGGCATGGAGCTTCTGATAGGTTTTACCTTGATTCTTGACGTAGCTTCCTATCGTGTTCTCATTTCCGTGCTTGCCAACTGTGCT
>JBGQLM010000019.1:0-35563 GCA_041500085.1 Geobacteraceae bacterium | reverse complement strand
TCCGCCATATAGTCTTTCGCCTTTTTGAGGAGAAAGATGCGGCAGTCTATGCAGGGGTTGAGCCCTTTGCCGTAGCCGTGACGGGGGTTTCGGACCACCTCCAGGTAGTCGAGTCCCTTGTTCATGACCTTGATGGGAATGTTGAATTCAGAGGCGACCCGGACTGCCTCGGATTTGCAGCCGGCATTCCTGCCGGTACAGGTGCAGAAAGGGGAGGTGAAGTTGAGAGCCTCTACTTCGATTCCCTGGTCAAGCATCACCTTGACCGCAAGGGTTGAGTCGAGTCCTCCGGAAAGAAGGGCCAGCGCTTTTCTTTTCATGGTATCTCCTGGTGCGCCATGGCAGGGGTTCAGGGGAGGAAGGCCGGCCACGGAGCAGTATTTTTGCGTAACGATACCATGTGAAACCGCTATAAGTAAAGCGGTTAGCTTATGGTGTAGATCAACTGCAGGCTTGACCTTTGACATTTATCAGAGGAAGAATAAGTTGTCTATAAAAGTTATAGGCAATATGTTTTTATATCTTGACTATATTGCTGGCATTTTTTATTATTGATTCAACAAGCGTCTCACTGTGAAATCAGAACACTATCCTGAGCTGACCAGAAAGACCGGAGACTCGACAATGACAGAGAAAGCACTGCAATTCGAAACCCTCCTCATCCATGGCGGCCTGGAACCCGGTCCGTCCGGCTCCACTAACGTGCCCATCGTTCAATCCTCGGCCTTTGCCTACGACACGGCCGAAGAGCTGGAAGATGTTTTTCGCGGTCGAAAGGTCGGGCAGGTCTACACCCGCCTGAACAACCCCACTACCGAGGCACTGGAAAAGCGACTGTCAATCCTGGAGGGGGGTGGGGCGACCATCGTCACAGCATCGGGCATGGCAGCCATTGCCACGGCAGTCCTGACGATTCTCCGTTCCGGCGATGAGGTATTGTCATCGTCGTCCCTGTTCGGCGGGACCTTCTCTCTGTTCCGGGACACGCTTTCCAACTACGGCATTACGGCGCGTTTCGTCGATCCGCTCGATCCGGGCGGATTCAGGAGCGCCATCAACGAGCGGACACGTCTTGTCTTTGTTGAAACGGTCGGCAATCCCAAGCTGGATGTGCCGGATATTCCGGCGCTTGCCGGGATCGCCCATGACGCCGGTATTCCCATTATGGTCGATTCTACGGTTACGACTCCATATCTTGCCAATGGCGCACAGCTCGGCGCCGATATTCTTGCGTACTCGACCAGCAAATACATCAACGGGACCGGCACGACCATCGGCGGCGCCATCGTCGACCGGGGGGTCTTCGACTGGGACAGCCCGAAATTTCCGCATTTCGCTCCGTTTTACAAAAAATACCGTAACTTCGCTTTTTCCGCCCGCTCCCGCAAGCTGGTGCACAAGGATGTGGGCGCCTGTGCCGCTCCATTCAATTCCTTCCTCCTGACGGAAGGGATCCAGACCCTGGCGCTGCGCATGGAGCGCCACTGTTCCAATGCCCTTGCCCTGGCGCAGTTCCTCAAGAAACACCCCAAGGTAGCCTGGGTCAGCTATCCCGGCCTGGAGGACTCTCCTCACCATGCTGTCGCAACCAGACTCTATGGCGGCCTTTACGGCGGCCTGCTGACCTTCGGCACCGGAGATAAGGCCTCTGCCTTCAAGGTCATCAACGGGCTCAGGCTGGCCAAAAATCTGGCCAACATCGGTGACGCCAAGACTCTGGTTATTCATCCTGCCAGCACCATCTGCGCTGACTATAATGCGGAGGAAAAAGCCCTGCTGGGGGTCACAGAGGATCTCATACGGGTATCGACAGGGCTGGAACACCTGAACGACATCATCGGGGATTTTAGCCGGGCCTTAGATTCACTTTAATCTGAAGCTGAAACCGGGACGGCGAGAGCCGTTTCTCACTGCAACGCCTCTGCTTCTGCACCGTTTTAAGCTGTTCCGCAGCTGGCGAAGATTTGCTGCATCCAGTTTCAGCCGAATAATGGCGATGAGCCCCGGCTGTTTCCGTTCGATACGGCTCTCGACGTCCCGGACTCAAGTTCGAAATAATAACAAGGAGCGATATCATGCAACTGACAGTCAATGGCAAACCTGCAACCATCGAGGGCAAGGAGAGCCTGAACATAACTTCCCTGCTGGATGAGCTGCAGGTCAAGGAATCCCTCTACGTGACCGTGGAGCTGAATGGGGACATCCTCGACCGGCCGACTTTTGACAGCACCATCGTAAAAGATGGCGATACCGTCGAATTTTTGTACTTTATGGGCGGAGGGCGCTGACATGCTGAGCGAAGAACAGATCCAGCGCTATTCGCGGCATATCATCCTTAAAGAGGTGGGCGGAAAAGGGCAGCGTAAACTCCTCGACGGTAAGGTGCTGATCATCGGCGCCGGCGGTCTGGGAGCGCCGATTGCGCTTTATCTGGCAGCAGCCGGGGTCGGTACCATCGGCATTGCCGATGCCGACGACGTCGATCTCTCCAATCTTCAGCGCCAGGTAATCCACTTCACCCCTGATATCGGCAAGCCCAAGGTGGATTCTGCTCGGGAGAAGATGGAAGCCATCAATCCTGATGTCAAGGTCATTACCTATCAGGAGTGGGTATCCGCGGCCAATATCACCGGCATCATCGCCGGGTATGATTTCATCATCGACGGTACCGACAATTTCGCCGCCAAGTTTCTGATCAACGATGCCTGCGTCCTGGCTGGCAAACCGTATTCCCATGGCGGCATCCTTCAGTTCGACGGGCAGACCATAACGGTCAAGCCGAAAGAGTCGGCCTGCTACCGCTGCATTTTCCCCGAGCCTCCACCAAAGGACGCCATTCCCACCTGCTCGCAGGCCGGTGTGATCGGCGTGCTTCCGGGTGTTCTCGGCACTATCCAGGCAACCGAGGCGATCAAGTTTCTGCTGGGCAAGGGGGATCTGCTGACCGACCGTCTCCTGACCTACAATGCACTCCGGATGAGGTTCCGCGAAGTACCACTCAAACGCAAGGCTACCTGTCCGGTCTGCGGTGATAATCCGACTATCACCGAGGCGAAGGACGAACTCGATGCCATGACCGTCTGCGATCTGAAAAGCTGAAAAATTGTAACTATTCAGCATTATGCAAAATACCGTCTTCGGTAGATGTTTTTGTAGGGGCGTATGGCATACGCCCTGGCGGCAAAGGCAACAGTGAAGGTTATGGCAACAAGGGCGCAAGCATTGCGCCCCTACGAAGCAGACGTTATTGCACCTGATCTGATGATGCAGAATTTGTGAGGAGTAAAATGCTGACCATTCCACAAACTATAATTGACGCCGTGGTCGCCCATGCCAATAAGGACTTCCCTCTGGAGGCGTGCGGCATTCTCGGGGGGACGGACGGTGTGGTAACCGAACAGTACCCCATGAAAAACACCGACCAGAGCAACGAACATTTCACTCTGGAGCCGAAGGAGCAGTTCGCGGTGATCAAGGATCTGCGGGCCAAGGGGATAGAGATGCTGGCCATTTACCACTCTCATCCGGAAACGCCGGCCCGGCCGTCGGAAGAAGATATCCGTCTTGCCCTGACCCCGAATGTTTCATACGTTATCGTTTCCCTGGCCGGGGTGACCCCTGACGTGAAATCGTACCGGATCGAAAGCGGTGCGGTTACTCTGGAACCGATCAAAATCGCCTGAAAAAGGAGAACCTATACATATGTCGGAAGAGAAAAAAAGCACTGCCATCGATCTGAAAAACCTCAAAGCCGGCGGCTTCATCAAGGAGCGGGGCAAAGACCTTTTCACGGTCCGCCTGCGAGTGCCGGGCGGCCGTATGTCGGTGGAACGGCTGAAAAAGATCGCCGATGTGGCGGGAAAGTATTGCAAGGAGGGGATGGTGCATCTCTCCGTACGCCAGTCGGTGGAGCTGATCAATGTCGATTTCAAGCATTTCGATGCTGTCGTGGCGGAGCTGGGGGAGGGCGACCAGAAGGTGGCTTCCTGCGGGGCGCGGATCAGGGTGCCGACCGCCTGTGGAGGGTGCGAGTACAATCCGAACGGCCTGGTCGATACCCAGAAGTCGGCTCTAGAGGTTGACAGGAAGCTCTTCGGCACCCCGACCGGTCACCACAAGTTCAAAGTCGGCTTTGCCGGCTGCCCCTTCGACTGCCCCAAGTCGGCCACCAATGATGTCGGGTTCCAAGGGGCGATCTGGCCGGAGCTGGACAAGGATGTCTGCATTAACTGCGGCCTCTGCGCCAAGAGCTGCACTGACTCGGCTATCACCATGGGCGATGACAGGCTTCCAAACTTTGAAGCCGGCCGCTGCACCTGGTGCGGCGACTGCGTCAAGGTCTGTCCCACTGAGGCCTGGCGGTCAGCCCGCCGTGGCTATACGGTCCGCATCGGCGGCAAGTGGGGGAGGAATCCGCTGGTCGGTACCCTCTTCGCCACCTTCCTGCCCGAAGAGCAGGCTACCGATTTCATCGCCGCCGTCCTCGACTGGTATATCGCCAAGGCTGAAGGGCGTGGCCGGGTCCGTCTCGGCGACATCATCATCAGGGAAGGGGCCGAATCCCTTCTCGGACACCTGCGGGTGAAGTTTCCCGCAGCGGTGGTAGACTCCACCATTCCCCCCCAGATCATCAATACCCAGGTGGGGCAGAGGAGTATCCCGGAATGAAAACCATAGATCTGCGCGGCATCAGCTGTCCGACCAATTTCGTCAAGGCCAAGCTGGCGCTGGAGATGATCGATACCGGCGAAACTGTCCGGTTCCTCATCGATGACGGCGAACCGGTGAAAAACGTCCCCCGCAGCCTGAAGGCCGAGGGGCACAAACTGCTAGGCATGCAGGAAGTGGATGGGCATTACGAACTGACCCTGGAGAAGGGTGAAGAGTAGCATGCCTGTGTCAGAGGTCGGCCGCGGCCGTGCGTTGATGGCCATGAGCGGCGGGGTCGATTCCTCGGTGGCCGCGGCCCTGCTCCTGGAGCAGGGGTATGAAGTGATCGGCGCCACCATGCAGCTCTGGGACAAGGGGAGAGAGACAGCCGGTGCAGCAGGCTCTGTCCGCCCCTGCTGCACTCTCGAAGATGTCATGGATGCCGGCCGGGTAGCGGCCAGGCTCGGCATCGATTTCCATGTGATTAACATGGAGCAGGAGTTCCGCGCCGCAGTTGTCGAGCCGTTCATCGACGCCTACCTGTGCGGGCAGACCCCCAACCCGTGCATTCTCTGCAACGAAACCATGAAGTTCCGGTTTCTTCTGGCCAAGGCCCGTGAGCTGGGGGCCGACTATCTTGCCACCGGCCATTACGTCCGGCGGGAGGTCGATGCCGAAGGGAGGGTCTGTCTGAAGAAAGGGATCGATCCGGCCAAGGACCAGTCCTACTTTCTGTTCTCTCTTGGGCAGGAACAGCTCCGGGCAGCGCTCTTCCCGCTCGGCGGTCTGACGAAGCCGGAGGTGCGCCGGCTGGCAGCTGCCTACAAGCTTCCTGTGGCCGACAAACAGGAGAGCCAGGAGATCTGCTTCGTCAGCGATAACGATTATGCCTCCTTTATAAGGCAGCAGCGCGGCGAACCCGATCTTGGCGGAGAGATTGTTGACCGGCAGGGGAAGGTCCTTGGCCGCCATCACGGCACCTTCCGCCATACCGTAGGCCAGCGCAAGGGGCTCGGCATTGCGGCGCCCGAGCCGCTTTATGTGACCAGTGTCGATGCAGCCTCCCGGCGCCTGATCGTCGGACCGGAGGAGGAGCTGTACAGCAGCGGACTGACAGCAGGGCGTGTCAACTGGATCGTGCCGCCGCAAGTCAGCTTTACTGCCGCCTGCAAGATCCGCTACCGTCAGGAGCCGGTGGAGTGCCGCGTCACCCTGCTTGGCGATGACCGGATTTCTGTGGAGTTCCCCGTGCCGGTCCGTGCTGTCACACCCGGACAGGCGGTGGTCATCTATGATGGCGATACGGTGCTCGGGGGTGGGTGGATTTTAAACCCTGCCTGCCCTTGATTGATTACGTTTGCATTTTTCTTAACATCACCTTCCTCAGTAAGATCCCTTAGGCTTCCCGTCACGTTTTTGCGATTTGTTTGGTATTGTCGTTTGTCCGTTCAACAAATTTCTGTATAATTGCACCTCCGAGCTGTTAACCGCATTAGCGCTGCCCGGAGAGTTAACTTTATAACAGCAAAGGAGATGTCTTGACCCTGGATCAGAAAAATCTTCGTATAGAAGGGATTTACCTGCAGCGGCAGGAAGGGTATTTCATGCAGCGCGTCAAGCTGGCGGCCGGAGTTATCTCGGCGCAGCAGGCATGGACTGTTGCCGAGGTCGCGGAACGTTTCGGCAAGGGAACCATTCATCTTACTTCCCGCGGGAGTATGGAGATCCACTGGCTGCAGGGGGAGGATCTCTCCGCGGTCAAGCGGCAGTTTGCCATGGTCGGGCTTACTTCCCGCGGTGCCTGCGGCGGAGCGGTGCGCGGGGTTACCTGCTCCAGCCAGGGATCGCCGGAATTCCCGCAGCTTGAATCCCACGCGCGCCGCCTGCAGCGGCACTTTACCGGCAATCCCCGGTTCGAGGGACTGCCGAAGAAATTCAAGATAGGGATAGAAGCCGATACGGCAGGCGGAAGGCATCTGATTCAGGACGCAGGGCTGGTGCTGGCGCCAGCTGACAACGGAACGGCCGGTTATGATGTCTGGATTGCCGGTGGATTGGGGCGTGAGCCCAGAGCGGGTTTCCTGCTGGAAAGGGGGGTGCCGGAAGGCAGGATTATCCCGGTCATCGAGGCGGTTATCGCCGTCTATGCCCGTCTTGTCCCCCCGCCAAAACGGCTGAAGTTTCTGGCAGCGAATCTGGGAGAAGCTGAGCTGTGTCGGCTGATAAGAGCAGAACCTGCTTATGCCGAAAAATTGCTTCCTGTCGGCGGTTTTCCCGATAGTCTGACGATGGCTGCCGAGGGAACACGACGGGTGGTGATCCCTGTTTTTGCCGGTCAGCTGAGCGCAGGTCATCTGCGAACCGTGGCAGCGTTTGCCGAGCAGCATGCCGGGGGTGTCATGCAGGTTACGGTTGAGCAGGATATTGCTTTTGTGGTCTCAGGTGCCGATGCCGAAGGTGCGGTTCGGGAACTGGCGACCCGGATGGAAACATTCCCTGCAGCTGGTATCCCGGTCACGTTCCGGATCTGCCCCGGGAGCCATGAATGCAAAATGGGTCTGGCGGCAACCCGTGACCTGGCCGGGGCGCTGATTGGCGAGATGAATCCTGCCGCAAAACGGCAGGCATGGGCTATTTCTGGTTGTCCCAACTCCTGCACGCAACCGCAGTTGGCAGCTGCCGGCATCGTTATCTCGAAGCTGGTTGCCGCAGAGGATGGCGGTAAAACTCCGCGATTCGATCTTTACCGTCGCAGCGGTCCCGGACTGGGTGAAAAGGTCAGGGAACAGCTGACCTTTGCCGAGTTGATCGAACTTGTGCGAGAGTTTAAGGAGCCGTAGGTGCGCTGACAGAAATGCGGGACAGTTGAAGGGCTCTGAGTGGTTAGGCGAATATTAAACTATAAACACTATAGATATTATAAAAAATATCTTGACAGTTTTACTCTGGATGGGATATGGTCGAGCCATATTTTACGTAATGCACGGTTGAAGGCGGTTGTATGCTTGACTTGTCGGGAAAAATATTGAGAAGTTAGACAATCGGATATTTTTTTATATTTGTTGTCTATAAAAACTATAGGATAAAAAGGAGATGGCTTATGAAAATCAAAACGTTTATCACGGCCCTGGGAGTATCGACAATGCTGGCAACAACCGCAATCACGGCGATTGCCGCTGATGTCACCCTGCTGAACGTCTCCTATGACCCAACCAGGGAGCTGTATTCCGACTTCAACAACGCCTTTGCCAGGTACTGGCAGGCGAAATCAGGTGACAAGCTCACGATCAAACAGTCCCACGGCGGTTCGGGCAAACAGGCCCGTGCGGTCATCGATGGTCTTGAGGCCGATGTCGTTACCCTGGCGCTTGCCTACGACATCGACGCCATTGCCGAAAAAGGACTGATCAAGCCGGGCTGGCAGAAAGAGCTTCCCCACAACAGCTCCCCTTATACTTCCACCATCGTTTTTCTCGTCCGAAAAGGAAACCCGAAAAAAATCAGGAACTGGGATGACCTCGTCAAGCCGGGTGTTTCGGTTATAACCCCCAATCCCAAGACTTCTGGCGGCGCTCGCTGGAACTATCTGGCCGCATGGGGATTTGCGCTCCATCAAAAAGGGGGGAATGAGGCAAAGGCCAAAGAGTTCGTGACCAGACTGTTCAAGAATGTGCCGGTGCTCGACTCCGGCGCCAGAGGTTCCACCAATACCTTTGTCCAGCGCGGTCTGGGTGATGTGCTGCTGGCCTGGGAAAACGAGGCCTTTCTGGCCATCAACGAACTCGGTCCTGACAAGTTCGAAGTCGTGACCCCTTCGGAAAGCATCCTGGCCGAGCCTCCGGTTACTGTCATAGACAAGGTGGCGGACAAGCGTGGAACCCGCAAGGTGGCGGAAGAGTATCTGAAATACCTTTACACGGACGAAGGGCAGAAGATCGCAGCCAAGCACTACTACCGGCCGATCAACAAAAAGATCCCGACCAGGCTGGCCAAGCTGAAACTCTACACTATCGACCAGGCCTTCGGCGGCTGGCAGAAAGCGCAGAAGACGCACTTCAGCGATGGAGGAATATTTGACCAGATCACCGGAGCGGTAAAATGAATAATGCGTAAGGGCGACGCATGCGTCGCCCTTAGCGCCCTTGATCGAAAGCGGGCGAGGCGTGCCTCGCCCCTACAGGAATCAAAAATGGCATTATCCAACAAAAACAATGTCCTGCCCGGCTTCGGTCCGACCATGGGTTACACGCTGCTCTACCTGAGCCTGATCGTGCTGCTCCCACTGTCGGCGCTGATCTTAAAGACCGCCGGTCTTTCGTGGCACGACTTCGTGGCGACCGTCAGCGCTCCGCGCGTGCTTGCCTCCTACAAGATCACGTTCGGCGCCGCTCTGGCAGCAGCCTCCATCAATGCCGTCTTCGGTGTTCTGGTCGCCTGGGTGCTGGTGCGATACCGCTTTCCCGGCAGAAAAGTCGTGGACTCCCTGGTCGATCTCCCTTTTGCCCTTCCGACAGCAGTCGCCGGCATAACCCTGGCCACGGTCTACTCGGCCAACGGCTGGATCGGCAGTTATCTGGAATCCCACGGAGTAAAGGTGGCATTTACGCCGCTCGGCATTATTGTGGCCATGACCTTCATCGGCCTCCCCTTCGTGGTTCGTACCGTTCAGCCGGTAATCGAGGAGCTGGATACGGAGATCGAGGAAGCCTCGGCCTGCCTCGGCGCAAGCCGCTGGCAGACCTTCCGAAGGGTGCTCTTCCCGCTCCTGACACCGTCGGTGCTGACCGGCTTCGCCCTGGCCTTTGCCCGTGCAGTCGGTGAGTACGGTTCGATCATCTTTATCGCCGGCAACATCCCGATGGTCTCGGAGATTACGCCGCTCTTGATCATCACCAAGCTGGAGCAGTATGACTATCAGGGGGCCACGGCAATTGCTACGGTCATGCTGCTGACATCTTTTGTGATGCTGCTGATCATCAATTTGATTCAGAAATGGAGCAGAAGGTATGCAGAGTAACATAGCCCCCCTTTGACAAAGGGGGGGCAGGGGGGATTTGCTTTTTCAGCAAACGGCAAATCCCCCTAAATCCCCCTTTCATAAAGGGGGAAGTAACACTCAGAGAGGTTCCCATGGCCGCACCGACCAAGACATACAGCGCTAAAAGCAGCAGCAGACACGGCATTACCGAACCGGCAGCAGTTCGCTGGATACTGACCGCCATTGCCCTCGGCTTTCTGTCCCTGTTCCTGTTCGTTCCCCTGGCAGCGGTCTTCAGTCAGGCTTTTGAAAAAGGGCTATCGGTCTATCTGGCGGCTTTGCATGAGCAGGACACGGTGGCGGCGATCAAACTGACATTGCTGGTCGCGGTCGTAGCGGTGCCGCTGAACCTCGTTTTCGGCGTGGCGGCATCCTGGGCGATAGCCAAGTTCAGCTTTCCGGGGAAGAACCTTCTGATAACCCTGATCGATCTCCCCTTTTCGGTGTCGCCGGTCATCTCCGGCCTGATCTACGTCCTGATCTTCGGTCGTCAGGGGTGGCTCGGTCCGTGGCTGGAGGTGCATGACATCAAGATTATCTTCGCCGCTCCAGGGATCATACTGGCAACGATCTTCGTCACTTTCCCCTTTATTGCCCGCGAGCTGATCCCGCTGATGGAATCCCAGGGGCGGGACGAAGAGGAGGCTGCCATGGTGCTTGGCGCTTCAGGACTCCAGACCTTTTTCCGGGTGACCCTTCCGAATATCAAGTGGGGGATCATCTATGGGGTAATTCTCTGCAATGCCCGGGCAATGGGGGAGTTCGGCGCCGTTTCGGTCGTGTCGGGTCATATCCGTGGCACCACCAATACCGTGCCGCTGCAGGTGGAGATTCTCTACAACGAATACAACTACACCGCTGCTTTTGCCGTGGCGTCGTTGTTGGCCTTTCTGGCCCTTGTCACCCTGATGGTGAAGACGATAGCCGAGTGGAAGGTGCAGCAGCAACTGGAACATTAGGAACGAGGCTAAGGGAACGAGGTTCGAGGTTTTAATTATTTTTCCTCGATCCTCGGTCCTTGCTCCTTTTTCCTGACTTTCAAAGGAAATGATATGAGCATAGAAATCGAAAACATATCCAAACAGTTCGGCACCTTCAATGCCCTGAGTGACGTAAGCCTCTCTATTCCTTCGGGTGAACTGGTAGCCCTGCTGGGACCGTCCGGATCGGGCAAGACCACCCTGCTGCGGATCATTGCCGGGCTGGAGACCGCCGACAGAGGCCGCATCCTGTTCAACGGTGAGGATACCACGCAAAGCCATGTGCGTGAGCGCAAGGTCGGATTCGTCTTTCAGCACTACGCCCTTTTCAAGCATATGACCGTCTTCGATAATGTCGCTTTCGGCCTGAATGTTCGCCCCAGGCAGACGCGTCCCTCAAAGGGGGAGATCCGGGACAAGGTCACCGAGCTTCTGCGCCTGGTGCAACTGGAGGGGATGGCAGACCGCTACCCCTCGCAGCTCTCAGGGGGTCAGCGTCAGCGGATTGCACTGGCGCGTGCCCTGGCGGTGGAGCCTCAGGTGCTGCTTCTGGATGAACCGTTCGGTGCTCTGGACGCCCAGGTGAGGGCAGAGCTCAGGCGCTGGCTTCGGCGCCTGCACGACGAGATTCATGTTACCTCTGTTTTCGTCACCCATGACCAGGAGGAGGCTCTGGAGGTTGCCGACCGCATCGTGGTCATGAACAAGGGGAGAATCGAGCAGGCAGGAACACCGGACCAGGTCTACGAGCATCCGGCCAATCCCTTTGTGCTCAACTTTCTCGGCAACGTCAATCTCTTCCATGGCAGGATTCAGAGCGATCTTGGCGCCGGCGACAATTCGGTGGCCTATGTCCGTTCCCACGATATCGAGATCGACCGCAGCCCCCAGGATTCTACGGCACTCAAAGCCGAGATCAAACATATCCAGAAGCTCGGACCATCAGTAAGGGTCACACTGGTCATGAAAGAAAATACCGAGCTGATCGAAGCCGAGCTGACCAGAGATATATTCCAGAACCTCGGATTGCAGCATGGGGAGTCGGTGTATGTGCGGCCCCGGCAGGTACGGGTTTTCGTCGAGGATTACCAGATTTAGGCAGCCGTAGTCCTGTACAACGTCAGCATCAATCAAGTACCTCCTACCCATCACCAATATTAAACTATTATTCCTATAGGGTAATAGACTTTTCTGCTTGACCTTTACACAAATCCGCGCTATAAATTAATCATAAACAGTTGCAGTTTGGTGCTGGGGAAATTGCTGCTCTTGCAGCATTTTCTCTTTTACCAGTAAAATCTATATACGCTATAGACAAAAGCAAAAATATTTCCGGTGAGCTCATGGCCAATCTCGTAACCGATAAAAGCAGACTCAGCGACCTGCTCGGCAATACAGAGTATGCTCCAGCGGCGGACAGACTGTTTCGTAACCGGAGCGTCTTCTTTGTCGGCGGGGCTCTGCCGGTTTACGAAACCCTGGAGACAATGTTCGAAAGTTTCTGCACGGAGGCCACGGCTCTCTTCTTCCTCACCTTCGGTTCCAGGGGGATGTTTCTCCAAGGTGAAGAGATGGCCCGGCAGATCAAGAAGAATTTCAATGTCCGCCTCATGGCCAGCCTGGAGCTGTCCGTAGATACCACCGACCTGGAGCGGATTTACGCTGCCGGGGTTGACAATGTTGTGCTCCCTCTGACTGAAACCTCCGGAATCGACCGGGGTGAGCTGCCGCTGCCGCTAAAGGCTGCCAAAGCAGTATTCCCCCGCTGGGGAGCGGCCGCAATGCAATTGCTGGGAGATGAAGCGCCTGCCCTGGTTAGAAGTCGGATCGACCTGCTGCTGCAAGAGGGGATCATGCCTCTGGTGCAGTTTTCAGGCCGTTCGGTCGGCCTCTCCCCGGAAGATATCGATTCTGTCCTTAACCACCTCATTGCAGGATGGGAGCGGAGTTCAGTGCCGCTGTCGGCATATCAACCCCTGGTCAGTGTCATGACCCCCCTTGTTGCCACTAAACCGGCAGGTCTTTTCCGGGGAATAGTTGACAAGCTCCGCGATCGCCACCAACTTGCGGGATCGGACATCAGGAGGCATCTGCGAGTGCAGCATGTACAAGACTCCCTCGATTCGGCCGGGCTGTGATGGATAAGCAGGCTCTCGACAAGCCGCTCAAGATCGACAATCGGCCGCTCTGGTTGATCGTCATCGACCGCACCAGCCGATACCAGGTACTGGCAGGCCTGATTATCGTCATCGGCGTACTGGCCCTGTTCTCACCGCCGCAGGGGTTGAGCATTCACGGCTACCGTGCGCTGATCCTCTTTGCCGGCACCATATTTCTCTGGGTCTCGGGAATCCTGCCGATGGCAGTTACTGCGCTCCTCTCCATGGCACTGTTGCCGCTGGCAGGAATCATGGGGGAGAAACAGGTCTTTGCCCAGTTTGGTAACGAGTCGGTATTTTTCATCCTCGGCGCTTTCATCCTGGCGGCCGCCATGACCGGCACCGGTCTGTCGGCAAGGCTTGCCCGCACCATGCTGGCCCGTTACGGCCGCACTCCGCGTCGGCTGGCCATGACGGTCTTCTTCCTGGCTGCCGGGCTCTCCTTCTGCATGAGCGAACATGCCGTCGCCGCCATGCTCTTCCCGGTGGTTACCGAGATTGCCGACAGCCTGGGACTAAAACCCGGCAAAAGCAGTTATGCCCGCCTCCTCTTCATGGCCATTGCCTGGGGGTGCATCATCGGCGGCATTGCAACCTTTCTGGGCGGAGCAAGGGCTCCGCTTGCGGTCGGCATGCTGCGCGAGGGGACCGGTCTGGATTTCTCCTTTGCCGAATGGACCCTGGCGGCCATCATGATTGTTGTGCCACTGCTGGCCATTGGTTTCTTCATCCTGGTCCGCTTCTTCCCCATCGATATCGACGATGTGGACAGGGGGAGGCAGTTTCTGGGTCGCAAGAGGCTGGAGATGGGGAAACCGTCGGCCAACGAGCTGATTACGGCGGTGATCGTCTTCCTCACCATCGGCAGCTGGATGATATTCGGCCGACAGCTGGGGCTGGCAAACATTGCCATCCTGGCGACAGCGGCCCTGTTTGCCTTCCGTGTGGTCTCCTGGGAGAAGATCGAAGAGTATGTCAACTGGGGGATCATCCTCATGTACGGAGGATCAATCGCCCTGGCCAGCGCCCTGGAGAAGAGCGGCGCTGCCCTCTGGCTGGTCAACAAGGGGTTGGCGGCATTCTCTCCTTCGCCGTTAGCTATCATCGCAGTCATATCCCTGGTGGCGATCATCCTCACCGAATGTATCAGTCATGCGGCGGTGGTGGCGATCCTGATGCCGATCGGTCTGGGTCTGGCCAAGAGTACCGGCATGGATCCCAAGGTGATCACCCTGGCCATCGCCTTGCCGGCCGGGCTGGCCTATTGCCTGCCGATGGGCACTCCGGCGACGGCAATCGTCTACGGTTCCGGTTTCCTCAATAGCCGTGACATCATCGTTTCCGGTGCCATTATCATGATCATCTCCTGGCTGTTGTTTCTGGCTTCAGCCCTGTTTATCTGGCCACTCATCGGCCTGAAAATTTAGTCAATGCTATAAGGAGAAATTAGTTACATGGATGCAAACATTTACGATATTGCAGTGAACGCCACTCCGGTGGAAATCCTCTCTGCCGGCATCAAGACCGCTGCCGGCCCGGTATCCCTTGCCTGCTCCTTCTCCCTGGAGGATGTGGCCATTATCGATATCGCTCACCAAGCCGGACTGCAGCTGGGTGTTTTCGCCCTCGATACCGGCCGGCTGAACGAAGAGACCTACGAGGTGGCCGACGCTCTCGTCGAACGCTACCGGCTGAAGATCGACTGGTACTTCCCCCGCCATGAGGATGTGGAGCAGCTGGAAAGCGCAGAGGGTCTGTTCTCCTTCCGCGAGTCGCTTGACAAACGCCACGCCTGTTGCGCCATCCGGAAGGTGGAGCCGCTTGGTCGGGCGCTCAAGGGTCTTACCGGCTGGGTTACCGGCATGCGCCGGGAACAGAGCCCGACCCGCAGCGATCTGCAGGCAATCGAGCGGGACGACCTGAATGGGGGCATACTGAAGATAAACCCTCTCATCGACTGGAGCGAGGAGGAGCTCCTCAGCTACACCGAGGAGCACCGGCTACCCAAAAACCGCCTCTACAGCCAGGGTTACCGTTCCATCGGCTGTGCCCCCTGCACCAGGTCGGTGCAAGAAGGTGAGGATGCCCGGGCGGGCAGATGGTGGTGGGAGAATCCGGACAATAAAGAGTGCGGACTGCACAGGAGATAGGGATAAGGAACTGAACACATGAAAAAGAATCTCACTCATTTAGAACAATTGGAAGCCGAGAGCATCCACATCATCCGCGAAGTCGTGGCCGAATTCGGCAATCCGGTGATGCTCTACTCCATCGGCAAGGACTCGGCGGTCATGCTGCATCTGGCCCGCAAGGCCTTTTACCCCGCCCCGCCCCCCTTTCCCCTGCTGCATGTGGACACCACCTGGAAATTTCGCGAAATGATCCAGTTCCGCGACCGGATGGCTGCCGAATGCGGCCTCGACCTGATCGTGCATGTGAACGAGGAAGGTGTGAGCCGGGGAGTTTCCCCGTTTACCCATGGTTCGGCGCTCTATACCGATGTCATGAAAACCGAAGGGCTGAAGCAGGCGCTCGACCGGTACAAGTTTGATGCCGCCTTTGGCGGGGCTCGCCGGGATGAGGAAAAATCGCGGGCCAAGGAGCGGATCTTCTCGTTCCGCAGTGAGCACCACCGCTGGGACCCCAAGAACCAGCGCCCGGAACTCTGGAACCTGTACAATACCCGGGTCAAGCCCGGAGAGAGCATCCGTGTCTTCCCCATTTCCAACTGGACCGAGCTGGATGTCTGGCAGTACATCCACCTGGAGAATATCCCGATCGTGCCGCTCTACTATGCTGCTGTCCGGCCGGTGGTGGAGCGGGACGGCATGCTGATCATGGTGGACGATGACCGGTTGGAGCTAAAGCCTGGGGAGACGGTGCAGTACAAATCGGTCCGCTTCCGCACCCTGGGCTGCTACCCCTTGACCGCTGCCGTCGAATCGGAGGCTGACACCTTGCCCCGGATCATTCAGGAGATGCTGCTGACCCGCACTTCGGAGCGTCAGGGACGCATGATCGACCATGATCAGGCCGGGTCGATGGAGAAGAAGAAGCAGGAGGGGTATTTTTAATGGCACATCAATCAGAGTTAATTGAACGGGATATATTGGCTTACCTGAAGAGTCAGGAAGAGAAATCGCTGCTCCGCTTCATTACCTGCGGCAGCGTCGATGACGGCAAGAGCACCCTGATAGGGCGTCTGCTCTGGGATTCGAAGATGGTTTTCGAGGATCAGCTGGCGGCTCTGGAGGCGGACAGCAAAAAGGTCGGCACCCAGGGGGGAGCCATCGACTATGCCCTCCTGCTGGACGGGTTACAGGCGGAACGGGAGCAGGGGATCACCATTGACGTGGCCTACCGCTACTTCTCCACGGACAAGCGCAAGTTCATCGTCGCCGACACTCCGGGCCACGAGCAGTATACCCGCAACATGGTTACCGGGGCTTCAACCGCCCAGGTGGCGGTGATCCTGGTGGATGCCCGCAAGGGGCTTCTTACCCAGACCAGACGCCACAGTTTTCTGGTCTCTCTGGTTGGCATCAAGCATATCGTGCTGGCCATCAACAAGATGGATCTGATCGATTTTGATGAACAACGTTTCGCTGCAATCCGGCGCGACTACCAGCAGTTCGCAGCCCCGCTCGGTTTTGCCTCGATTTCGGCAATCCCGATCTCTGCCCTGAACGGGGACAATATCATCGAGTCGAGCGCCAACACTCCGTGGTACGGGGGGCCTACTCTGATGAACTATCTGGAGACCGTGCAAATCGACGATGACAACAGGGAAAAGCCGTTCCGGCTGCCGGTCCAGTGGGTAAACCGGCCCCATCTCGACTTCCGCGGCTTCTGCGGCACCATAGCCTCGGGCATAATCCGTCCGGGAGACGAGGTGCGGGTTACCTCTTCGGGGCGAAACAGCCGGGTGGCCCGGATTGTCACCATGAAGGGCGATCTTGAGGAGGCGGTTGCCGGCCAGGCAGTGACCCTGACCCTGACGGACGAGATCGATGTCAGCCGTGGGGATGTGCTGACTGCTCCGATTGCTCCGCCGCTGTACACCCGGCACCTGGTGGCTCACCTGGTCTGGTTCCATGACGATCCACTGCAGCCGGGACAGAGCTATCTGGTCAAAACTGCCTGCGCTCTGATTCCCGGCCGGATCACCAGCGTGCAGCACGTGGTGGACGTCAATACCCTGGAGCAGAAGCAGGCGACGACCCTGGGACTCAACGCGATCGGTGTCGCACGACTCGAGCTGGATCGTCCGGCAGCTATCGATCCCTACCGGCAGAACCGGGATACCGGCAGCTTTATTGTCATTGATCGATTTACCAACGCCACCGTGGCTGCGGGTATGGTTATCTCGGCGGCGCCTGAGATAGTGCAGGAGGAGGTGGCTGGAGACACTTCTAAACCGGTTGGCGAAGGTGACAGTGCCGTCCGGCTGATCAACCTCGGAGTGTCCCTCATCAGCGGCGACGATGGGAATCTGGTGGACCTGACCGCAGAGCGGGGACAGCTCGAATTCGACGTCACCCCGGCTTTCCTCGACATTCTGGCAAAGGGTAACCGGGTGCTGTTCCGCCTGCGCGATCCGGGGCAGATGCCACAGGTGGCCCTGCTGGCTTACGAACATAATCTGCAATTCACTTTCACGAGGGTCGATGACCGGATCAATTTGATACTCTTCAGCGGCCCGGCAATTACAGCGCCACTTCCCGTGCCGGAAGAATTCGGCCTTTAAACAGCGGTTATTACGGGTATGGCAATAATCAATAAAAGTATGACAACCTTCAAACTATACGCCAGTAAAAATATTAAAAAAAGCCTGTTTTTTCATGTTCAGAGTGCTAGATTTGAATCAGTAGCAAAGAAGTACAATCTGCGCAAAAGGAGGGAATACTATCGAGGACACTCCACCATGCAGGTTAAATAAGTGATAGTTGCATCGATCCGGAGGTAAGGAAATCCGGAACAGACCTTGAAAAGGCTATACAGGAAGATAAAATAAAAAGAAGCCCACCGAAAAAATTGGTGGGCTTTTCATTTATGCCTGCTCGAAACCAACTTGCTGTCACACCGCAAAGAAATCTATCAACTTTGGTGATTAATATCTCCGGCTATGATTGTTCTGGCTCGTACATTTTGACACGGGAAGAGATCATTTGGCACCTGTTCATGTCCTAGTTTTGCAGCTGTCATGTTTCGGGCACACTTTACGGAATCAAGGTCACAATACTGGCTTTTATAGATAATAGCAGTTACGGGCATATTTATATAATTGTCTTCGAAGAAGGTGCATTGATCAGAGAAATCACACTTGGTCATTATAAGTCACCACATTAGAATCGATTACAATATATTAATAATACTATCACGATGTTAATTGGTTGCAAGGGAAAAATAGAAAAACCTGCATCTTCGTGGATGGTCGGTCCAAAAAAAACGTCCTGATTAATGGGTGATAAATAATAGTCCACAAGTAGCTGTTGATAACCAGCCTCAACCTGTGGATAAGGCACAAAAATGTAATGTTTCTCCAATGGGTTTTACGTTCTGCATGGTAAATAGGCAGTGCCTGTAACTGCCTGTAATTTCATGTCAATATAAAATCGAATCTGTATGCGGCATGTATTGAAACATAAAACCATTTTCTTGCGGAATACAATTGCAACAAAGTGGATAACTAGCTGAAATGCAGCCTAACAATCAGTCTTCAAGCTTAAAGAAGCGAACAAAATGGCCTGCACCTTCTATTTTTCAAAGAAGACGTCTTGGCACTTCAGCCTCATCTGGTCAATCATGTTTTTCCAATATCCAGTACCATATCCGCAAAGTATCTCAGCTCCTGCAGGTATCTTTTTAGTTGCAACGATACAGACCTTACCATTTTCATCTAGTGATATTTTTGAATTGTTTTTATGAATTGTCTTCGTAAAGCCCATAGCATCATTGGCATATTTAGCAAAACACTTTACCGTCATAGAATCCATTATAGTTCCGTCTGGCAGGTTGATGAAATACGCATCTTTGGCTTTGGAGGCTCTATGTTGTGCTTCTTTGTCAGATAAGATCGTGCCTTTGAAAACCGAGATCACTTCAGCCCTGTAGATTGGTATTGCTGTGAATAAACCATTACCTGAACCAGGTATTTGAGATTCCTTGATATACAGATAATCATGCTCTTTAGCTTCGATTTTGTGGGTTGTCGAGCTAGCATATTGTTTAAATGGAGTAGTAGGTTTCATATGGCGGTGCTATTCATTGCCGTCTTCAATGCCGAGCTTGGCTTGAAGGTCAATACTCTTCTGGCTTCAATAGTTATTGTTTCCCCTGTGTGAGGATTCCTACCCTTGCGGTCACTTTTCTGATTAACCTCGAAGTTGCCAAAGCCAGCTATCTTGATGTTCTCTCCAAAAGCAAGAGTGTCCAACAGTACTCCGGTTTGACCGCCTGAGATTACTTTTTTAAGTAGCATGATGGTTTGTTCCTTAAAGCAAGCCTAGACCGTTCCGTATCTGAAGCTATGCTGAAATGTTAGAAATTAAATAAATAGCGGTACTGGAATACAGACGTCATCTTCAGAATTAGCCATACGATTACATATCTCGCATTCAACACTTGGAGTGCAAGTCAGGCTCTGGACTTGGTGTATCAGTCCTTTGCGTTGCAAGACACATAAATGATTCTTGTGCTTTTCTTCGCAACAGCATTTACCATCCTCATCCATATAATCCTCCTGGATTCAGATATTAGACGGTTCTCTGTTTTATCTCTTTTGAAGTATAGCACGTTGATCACCACTTACTGCTGGACAGAACTACTACGGCCACTGACCACATCGTATTATGCGGTGCTGGTTGAGAATAAAAAAGAGCATACCCGGTTAAGGATATGCTCTTTCTGTTTTTCATCTATGAAGAGGAATTACTTTGCTTCAGGCGCAGCAGCAGGAGCAACATCTTCTTTATTCACTTGAGCTTTCTTGGCTTTTTTTGCTTTCTTGACTTTCTTAGCTTTCTTTACCGGGGCTTTTTCTTCTTTCTTAACTTCAGCAGCAGGGGCAGCAGGAGCTACTTCAGCAGCAAGAACAACACCAGCGAAAGCAACAGCAACAAGAGTAGCAACGAGTGAGGATAGAACTTTTTTCATTTTAAATCTCCTAAGAATAAATTGAAAAACTTAATACCTTTAATATTAAGCAATACTTATACCAATACTTCTTGAATAGCTAACATACTGTTATTCAACAGTTAGTAAGCATGCAATCCCCAAGTACAATCAACATCATACCTGTAATACTCCCAAGATCACCTCATTTAAGGCACGTTGTCGCAGATTGTCGCTAGAACGATACATACCTGTTCAAGTATGACTAAGTTGCTTGAGCACAACAGTTTCGATAATGTAACAAAGCTAACATGCTGATACGTAATGATATATAATGTTTATGCTTGAAGATGCGGCAATTTTCTGTTATATATTTTTTTCTTTTGGGGTGTCGCCAAGCGGTAAGGCAACGGACTCTGACTCCGTCATCCGAGGTTCGAATCCTCGCACCCCAGCCATTTTTCGGACTTGTAGCTCAGTTGGTAGAGCAGGCGACTCTTAATCGTCAGGTCGTTGGTTCGAAGCCAACCGGGTCCACCATTTATGCAAAAAGGGTCAACTTCAAGTTGGCCCTTTTTTTATTTTGAGCAGGTAGATGTATTATTTTTATCATTGTGCTTTTGTGTTGACCTGACAAAAATCGATATCCAAAGTTGCAAACTCCATGACAGGAGTTACACTTTTAAGATAATTCAAACAGGAGGATCACAATGAAAAAACTTGTTTCGATCGTAAGCAGCATTCTTGTACTTGCCTTTCCTTTGATCGTTTCAGCAGCGACATGGAACATAGATCCCGACCACTCGAATGTCGGGTTCAAAGTGAGGCACCTTATGGTTTCCAATGTTAAAGGGAGCTTTGACAAATTCACCGGAATGGTGGATCTGAACGAAAAGGATATTACCAAGTCGAAAGTCGAAGTATCGATCGATACAAAATCGGTCAACACCAATGTTGTCAAGCGTGACGATGATCTGCGGAGTACCAATTTCCTGGACGTCGCGAAATATCCTGCTATGACATTCACATCAAAGAAAGTAGCCAAGGCAGGAAAAGGCAAGCTCAAGGTGACAGGGGATCTGAATCTTCACGGTGTTACAAAGGAGGTCGTGCTGGATGTTGAAGGCCCCTCGGCAGAGAGCAAGGACCCATGGGGGAATATCAGGAAAGGCGCTTCTGCGACGACCAAAATCAACAGGAAGGATTTTGGCTTGACCTGGAACAAGACTTTGGAGACCGGAGGGGTCGTGGTCGGGGACGAAGTGCAGATCAACCTTGAAATCGAGATGATAAAGGCAGTTCCGAAATAGGGTCGCAAGGACCGCACATGACGATGTTGTCCTAAACCTGGCGCAAGTAAATTGATAAAAAATTATTTGACATATCTTGACTGAATTCGTAGAGTAACAAGCATATTCTTCTTATCGAGAGCGACCGAGGGACAGGCCCTGTGACGTCGCGGCAACCATCCACAAAAGGAAGGTGCCAATTCCTGCGAAGCCGTAAGGTTTCGGGAGATAAGGGAGAGCGGACTTTACCAATACAAGTCCCCTTCCGCACCCCGGGAGGGGACTTTCTATTGGAGGTCAATAATGAATATCGCAACTCAGGCAGTACAGATCGGACTGGAGTGGGACAGCCGGACCGGTGCGGTGACGGTTCCCATCTACCAGACAGCAACATTCCGGCATCCCGGACTTGGCCAGAGCACTGGATACGATTACAGCCGTTCGGGCAATCCTACCCGCCAGGCTCTTGAAGCGGGTATAGCAAGGCTTGATGGAGCTGCTAGAGGTTTCGCCTACTCTTCCGGCATGGCGGCAATAACCAGTATCCTGCTCCTCTTCAAGCAGGGGGACCACCTGATTGTCACTGAAGACCTCTACGGCGGGACCTACCGGCTTTTCGAGCAGATCTTCAGTCAGTACGGCCTTGAGTTTACCTATCTGGATACAAGCGACAGCAGGCTGGTAGAGGCTGCAATCAGACCCAATACCAAGGCGCTTTTTGTAGAATCGCTCACTAATCCGATGCTGAAGGTCGCCGATATTCGTGCCCTTGCAGCTATCTCGAAGAAGCATGACCTCCTCTTTATCGTCGATAATACCTTCCTTACGCCTTATTTGCTGAAAGTCCTTGATCTCGGAGCGGATATCGCCCTGTATAGCGGGAGCAAGTATCTTTCCGGGCACAACGACACCATCTGCGGGCTGGTTACTGTCAAGGATCCAGCACTGGCGGAGCGCGTATACTTCCTCCAGAACGGAGCCGGGGCAGTTCTGGGGCCACAGGACTCATGGCTGACCATACGCGGAATGAAGACCCTTTCGATCCGTCTCGACAGGCAGCAGCAGAACGCTCTGCGGATCGCAAGCTGGCTGAAATCAAATCCTCAGGTAAGCAGGGTGTTTTATCCCGGGTTGGAGGATCATCCGGGGCATGATCTGATGAAGGCGCAGGGGCGCGGCTTCGGTGCGATGATCGCTTTCGAGGTGAACAGCCCTGAACTGGTCGAGAAGCTGCTCATGAAAACAGAGCTGATCTCTTTTGCCGAGAGTCTGGGCGGAGTGGAGACCCTGATCACCTTTCCTGCCGTTCAGACCCATGCTGACATAGAGCCGGAAAAACGTGAGCTTCTGGGGATAAACAACCGTTTATTGAGGCTGTCGGTCGGGATCGAGGATGCTGATGACCTCATCTCCGATTTGGAAAATGCATTTGCAACGGAGGCATAGAATGAAATTCGCTACCAGACTCGTCCACGGCAGCCATTCGATAGACCCGGCAACAGGGGCTTTGTCGATCCCTGTCAGCCAGACCTCCACTTTTGCCCAGAAATCGGTCGATCATTTCGGGAAATATGACTATTCGCGCTCCGGGAATCCGACCAGAGAGGCGCTCGAAGAAGTTGTCGCCTCTCTGGAGGGGGGAAGCCACGCATATGCCTTCGGCTCCGGGATGGCGGCCATCTCATCGACATTGATGCTTTTTGCCCCGGGAGACCATCTGGTCGTCTGCGAGGATGTGTACGGCGGTGCCTTCAGGGCAATGACGAAGCTTTTCGGCCAGTGGGGGTTGAAGGTCACCTTTGTCGATGCCACAGACCTCGATGCCATAGAAGGTGCAATCATCCCTGAAACCAAGGCGATCTATCTTGAAACACCATCCAATCCGCTGTTAAAGATCACGGATCTTCGCGGGGCAGCCAGGATAGCCAAAAAGTGGGATCTGTTGACTATAGTGGATAGCACGTTCATGACCCCGTACCTTCAGAGGCCTCTGGAACTCGGCTGCGACATTGTACTGCACAGCGGCACCAAGTTCCTGAACGGTCACAGCGACGTTGTCTGCGGTTTTGCCGTGGTTAATGACGAGAAACTTGCTCATCGTATCCGCTTTGTCCAGAATGCTTTTGGTGCGATACTGGGGCCGCAGGACTGCTGGCTGACGCTGAGGGGGCTTAAAACGCTGAAAATAAGGATGGAGGAGAGCCAGCGGAGTGCAGTCAGGATTGCCGAATGGCTCTCAGTCAATCCGAAGGTCAAGAGGGTCCTCTATCCGGGGCTGAAGAGTCATCCCGGTTATGAAATCCACCGGTCACAGACATCCGGACCAGGAGCCGTTCTATCATTCGAACTTGAAGATTACCAGCTTACCAAGAAAGTGCTGGAAGGGGTCGAACTGTCCGCTTTTGCAGTAAGTCTCGGGGGCGTTGAGAGTATAATCTCTTATCCTGCCAGGATGTCGCATGCTGCGATGCCTTCTTCGGAAAGGGCTGCCAGAGGGATCAGCGATACCCTGGTAAGGTTTTCGGTCGGGCTTGAGGATTCTGATGACCTCATAGCAGACTTTGCCAGGCTGCTAACGTAAGGCCGTCCTGGTCTATAACATTGAATTACGCTGGTTGCAGAAATGAAAAGACCCGATCCGATCGGGTCTTTTCATTTTTATTGTCCGTATGAAGTCTATTTCAAAACCTTTTTGGGCATGCCCGTAACCTTGGCTGATTTCGGCGCAGTTTTTGCCGGTTTTGCAGCGGCGACCTTGCTTTTCAGATTCGACATCCTCTTCTCTCTGGCTTTCGCCAGGATATCTGTCATCCCGCGCTCTTCTGCGGCTTTTCTTCTTGCATCCGAGAAATTCTTTGCAGCCAGTTTCTGACTGCTTTTTATGCCGAACTGCTTTCGGTATTGACCTGGTGTCAGTTGGTGAGCTGTTGACAGGTGTTTCTTGAGAGTCTTAAATCCGCCTTTGTGACAGACCATGCAGATTACTTCGTCTTTCTTGAAGGCCTGCCTGACAGTGATAGAGCTTTCTTTAGGCTGTTCGTTCGTACTTTCACTATTCTCAGTATTCACCAGGGGATTTTCGAGATTTTTAAGTGCGGTGTGTATCGTCTGGATTTCAGTTACAATTTGATCGGTAGTCATTGTAGTGTTCGAAGCGTGTGAAGATACGATTTCGGCAACAAGTTCAATAAGTGTTTTCATCGGTCATTCTCCTTTCCTTTGCTGTCAGTTGAATTTATATGCCGCATAGATGTTTAGCAGAGATTATGATTATGATGTTCAATTGATTATCTGACTAAATACATAATTGTCAACAGCCCATTTGATGTTTTATTATCTTTTTTGCCTAAACATAATCTTCTTGTGTCAAAAGGTCAGATACTTCGGGTATTCTCAATCAGGAAAACCTCTCTGCAGTATGCCGGATTTTATATGGGCAGCTGTTGAAAAGCCGTCATTGATGAGTATACTTTAAAGGTGTTTTTGTCAGAACTTACAGCGCAGTTTTTCGGAGAATCTGATGGGGTATAAATGCTGCTGGTTCAACCCGGGACGAAATATCAAGGAGTGCCCGAATATCGAGGAGGGTGAGGAGTACCTTTTCACCTCGCCGCGCAAAAGACTTGTCGAGAAGTGTATCAACTGCAAGGCATTTCAGGATGACATCGCACAGTTGGCCGAGGAGAGCCCTCTCAGGAAGATAATCGTTACGCTTTGTGAAGAATACAAGGAGCAGAAAGGGCATCTTCAATCGCTCTCGGCATTCCTTACCAGCAAGAGCAGGGAGATAAAATTCCTTCATGAACTGAGCCTTGTCCTGCAGACTTCGATGGAGCTCGATGAAGTACTCTCAGTAGCGATGACGGCAATTACCTCCGGTAAAGGTTTCGGTATGAACAGGGCTTTTCTTCTGATGGCCGATCGGGACCGCAAATATCTTGTCGGGCATCTCGGGGTTGGTCCGAGGAATTACGAAGAGGCCTGGAGAATCTGGGATGAGGTCGACAGAAGCAATTTTTCCCTGACCGAGCTTTCCAAGGAGTTTTACAAGACGAAGATCTCTTCCGAGCGGGCAAAGTTCCAGGACATTCTGGAAAAACTTACCATCCCGCGGGACTTGCCGGAACATATATTTAACCGTGCACTCAATGACAGGCGTCCGATACTTGTCGAAAATGCTTCGCAGAATCCTGAAATAGATCCCGTGCTTGTCTCTACGCTCGGAGTCGAGCAGTTCCTGGTGATGCCTCTTATCTCAAGAAACCGAAGCATCGGGATACTCCTTGCTGATAATTTTGTCACAAACAAGCCGATTACTCCCCGTGATATGCAGTCTCTGCAGACTTTTGCCTTTCCCGTTGCTTTTGCAATTGAGAGGGCTTCTCTGTATGAACGACTTAACGATGAAGTCGAAAAGCAGGCAGAGGCTAATCAGAAACTCAAGGAACAGCAGGAGTTGATTGTCCGAATGGAGAATATGGCGGTGGTCGGGCGCATTACTTCAAGCATAGCCCACTCGATACGTAACCCTCTTGCCGCTATCGGCGGGTATGCCAGATCTCTCATGAAAAGCGGCGACCTGAATGAGAAAAAAGAGTATCTCGAACAGATCCTGCAAAAAGCAAAACAGCTAGACGAAGTACTGGAGGAGGTTCTCAGCTATTCTGACTCACTCCACCCCGTGATAGACTGCTGGGATCTGAACCATCTGGCTGTTTCCGTAGCTGCCGAAATGGAAGAGAGGTTCGAGGAGAACGGCCTGACGATTGTCCTGAATCTCGATGCCGACCTCCCCCAGATATGGCTTGACTACAAGCAGATTGCTTACTGTCTCAAGACAATTATCAGCCATATCGCGCTGGATCTATCCGAACCTGGCACGATAGAGGTCGAGACGAGCTGCTCGGAAGAGAGCGTGCGGCTCTGCGTGATTGATAAAGCGGTTACACTTTCCGACGAGATGAAAAAGGCACTCATGACCCCTTTCATGGAGACTGCAGAACTAGGACAGGGCGTTGGGCTGCCGCTCTGCAAAGTGATACTGGAGCGGCACGGAAGTTTATTCGATATAGAAGCTCTCCAGGGTGGCGGAACCGGATACTGTATCATTCTACAGAAACAGAAGGAGGATAAAGAATCATGAACAGGATACTAATTGTCGATGACGAGGCCAGCATAAGGCTTCTCTATTCACAGGAACTCGTGGACGAAGGATATGAGGTTGATGCAGCAGGTACGATCGATGAGGCCCTCGCGCTCCTCAGGGAAAAGAGCTATTCGGTAGCTCTACTGGACATAAAACTCAAGAATGAGAGTGGCCTCGATCTTTTACAGAAACTTGTCAAGGAGCGCCACGAAATGGGGGTCATCCTCTCGACTGCGTTCTCATGCTACAAGGATGACTTCTCTGCATGGCTGGCCGACGGTTACGTAGTCAAGTCGAGCGATATGAAGGAGCTGAAGGATGAGATAAAGCGGCTTATAGAGAGAAAACGCGTGCGCTGATCGATTCAGGTAATTTACGGAGGCTAACAGATGAAAGCAGTTATCATGGCAGGCGGATTCGGAACCCGTATCCAGCCGCTTACAAGCAGCATTCCAAAACCTATGATCCCTCTGTTCAACCGACCGATCATGCTTCATATCGTGGAACTACTGAAAAGCCATGGCATCACCGACCTTGTGATGCTTCTTTATCACCAGCCGTTTACTGTCAAGAATTTCTTTCGGGACGGCTCCGAGTTCGGAGTCCGAATAACCTATGTGACCCCGCTTCAGGATATGGGTACGGCAGGTGCGGTGAAGTCCGCCGAGAAGTTCCTTGACGAGAGGTTTATCATCATCAGCGGGGATCTGCTCACAGACTTCAATCTTGAAAAAGTACTGAAGTTTCATGAAGAAAAGGGAGCAAAAGCGACCATTACGCTTACTTCGGTGAAAGACCCGCTTCAATTCGGGGTAGTGATTACCGACAAGGATAAAAGGATCATCCAGTTCCTGGAGAAGCCGGGGTGGGGCGAAGTCATCTCCGATACCATTAATACCGGGATCTATGTACTTGAACCCGAAATTCTGAACTACATACCTGCGGGTGAGAATTTCGACTTTTCGCAAGATCTCTTTCCCCTTCTCCTGGAGAAGAAGGAGCCGCTCTTCGGTGTCCCTGTCAAGGGTTACTGGCGGGATATCGGGAACACCGACTCTTACCGCGAGGCCCACTATGATATTTTCAAAGGTAGGGTGAGCGTTAGAACCGACGAGGGAAAACAGGATCTTGCTGACAAGGATCTGAGGCTCGGCGCGGATGTCAGGCTGGATAATCCATCAAAGCTTTCGGGGATGGTGGTTATAGGGGACAACTCGCAGATCACCGGGATTCCGCATATCAAGGACTCTGTTATCGGGCGCAACTGTACGGTGGAGGACGGTGTAAGGCTCACTCGCTGCGTGCTGTGGGACAATGTCTATATCAAAAGGGGTGCCAGGATAACGGACAGCGTGATCTGCAACAGTGTGAGTATAGCTCAGGGGGTAGTGATCGAAGAGGGGGTGATTGTTGCCGAAAACACCTCCATAGGCGAAGATGCCTATATAAAGAGGGATGTCAAGATCTGGCCCAGAAAAGTGATTGAGGGAGGCTCGACGGTAACTGCGAATCTCATCTGGGGCGAGAAATGGAAGAAATCGCTTTTTGAAGGGGCAATGGTCAAGGGCCTGACCAATATGGAGCTGACCCCGGAATTTGTAGCGAAACTGGGCTGCGCTTACGGCACTTCCCTCGGCAAGGGGAGTTATGTACTCGGAGCACGTGACGCTTCCCTCTCGTCAAGGATGCTAAAGAGGAGCTTCATCGGCGGGATCCTCTCGGCAGGAGTCAATGTGAGGGATCTGAAGATGATCCCGCTCCCGGTAGTCCGGTATAAACTGAATACCTATGGTGAGGTCGGAGGGGTCTATTTCAGGCAGTCTATCGATGACCCGGCAGTCACCGAGATTGTCTTCATCGACGGCGAAGGCCTCGATTTTTCCAGTTCCATGGCAAAAAATGTCGAACGAATTTTTTTCAAGGAGAGCTTCAGGCGGGCTCATCACATGGAGCCGGGGGGAATAACCGAACTCCCTCAGGTCATGGATTTCTATCGGGAAGGGTTCTTGAGGAATATCGACCGGAACCTTCTCCGGAAGAGAAGTCTCAAGGTCGTGATCGATTTCAACTATGCTCCTTCAGCCCAGGTGCTTCCGGCCTTTTTGAACGAGCTCGGGTGCGAGGTTATAAGTCTTAATGCCTACGTCGATGAGGAGCGAGGTGCGAAAAAGGCCGAGGAAAAGCCCGGTGGATTGCAGCAGTTGTCAAAGATAGTCAAAACCCTTGATGCTGCTGCAGGTTTCTGGCTTGACCCTGATGGCGAACAGATCACGCTGGTCGACAATGTAGGCAAGATTTATGAACCGTCCGAGCTGTTGCCTCTTGTCGTTTCGTTGCTGTTGAAGTCAGGGGAGCGTGGCAGTATCGCCGTTCCGGTTTCTGCTCCGTCTGTCATAGAGGAGATGGCTCTGGAAAAAAGATGTGCAGTGACCAGGACAAAAAGCTCCGAACGTGCGATGATAGAGGCGGCGTTATCTTCGGAGGTGATAATGGCCGGCTCTATGGACGGCCAGCTATCCTTCCCGAAATTTCAGCCCGCGTTTGACGGGATGTTTGCGCTTGCCAAGATCATCGAACTGGTAGCGGCTTCAGATGCCCCCCTCTCAAAGGTATCGTCAGAGGTGCCTAAGAGAGCATTCCTTCAGGAGAGGATCCCTTGCGTCTGGGAGATGAAAGGGGGGATTATGAGGAAAATGAGTGAGGACAGTCTTGACAAGGAGGCTGCATTTATAGATGGTATAAAAATATCTTTCGGCGAAGATTGGCTTCTGCTTCTCCCTGACCAGTACCGCTCCTTCATACATCTTATTGCCGAGGCCAATGATCCGAAGGTCGCCCACCGACTGATCGAAGCGTACAGGGACAAGGTGGAGGGGTGGAAAAAAGAGCTTCAGGATAAGCAGTAGCAGGGCTGCCCTAATCGGACCGGTATCTGAAAAAATTTTCTCAAGCATTTCTTGCGGCATAACAAAGGATTTTGTCCTCTCAATGAAAAAACCACTTTCCGTAATTCTGATGTGGCATATGCATCAGCCTTTGTACAAGGATCCTGTCAGCGGAGAGTACATACTCCCCTGGACGTATCTCCATGCGGTAAAAGATTACTTCGATATGGCTGCCATAGTGGACGAGGTCCAGGGGGCAAGGGCGGTATTCAATTTCGTCCCGTCACTTCTCGAGCAGCTCGATGATTATGCAGCAGGGACTGCCAGGGACCAGTTTCTTGTTCACGGTATGATGGACCCCTCCGGAATGGGGGAGAAAGAACGGCTCTTTATCATTTCCAACTTCTTCTCTGCCAACCGTCAGCGACTGATCGAGTCGAACCGCAGGTATTCGGAGCTTTTCCGGATGATGGGTGACGGCTCATCCGACAGTTCAGGAAGGATTCTACGGCAGTTCAGGGATCAGGATATTCTCGATCTGCAGGTCTGTTTCTTCCTGGCGTGGACAGGAGAGGCCGCACGCAGAAGGTTCCCTGAGTTGCAGGCCCTTGTGGCAAAAGAACGTGGCTATACGAAAGAGGACAAGGAGATTCTGTTCGCGGCCCACCGGAAGATCCTGAGCAGCATTATCCCGCTTTACAAAAAGCTTCACGATGAAGGAAAGATCGAACTTTCCTTTACCCCCTTCTACCATCCGATCATGCCGCTCCTCTGCGATCTGAAGACGGCATCGGTCGCAATGCCGAGAGTTCATCTGCCGGAAGTCCAGTTCCGGCATCCCGAGGATGCAAAGAGTCAGATTCTCTCCGGAGCAGCCAGTTTTGAGAGATTTTTCGGTTTCCGTCCGACAGGCTGCTGGCCATCGGAAGGGTCGGTCAGCGATCAGGTGCTTGGTGTACTGTCCGACTGCGGAGTCCGCTGGGCTGCAACCGACGAAGGGATTCTGTCGGCTTCAATAGGAGGGCTGGGGATCGGACGCGAAGCTCTTTACCATCCGTACCGGTTCAGTGACGGGGGGGAGGATGTTACGATCTTTTTCAGGGATCACACCCTTTCCGACCTTATTGGTTTCACCTATTCACAGTGGGACGAACAGCGGGCTGTCGCGGACTTCACCGGAAGAGTGAAGGGGATAGCTTCCGGACTCCCTGATGCTGATGTTGTCCCGGTCATTCTTGACGGCGAGAATGCGTGGGAGTATTACCCGGACAATGGCTATCACTTCCTGAAAGCTCTCTACGAGGCACTTGCGGAGGAAAAGGATATCCATGCGGTTACCTGCCTGGAAGCCTGCTCCAAGGCAGCGCCCAGAAGAATTCACCATCTCCACCCGGGCTCATGGATCAATTCGAATTACGGGATCTGGATCGGTCATCCTGAAGAAAACAGGGGCTGGGAGTTGATGGCCAAGGCCCGTGAAGCAGCGGTCAAGGCGAGCCCGAAGCTGGCAGCACTCCTTTCGGCCGGAATTCCAGATCTTGAGGCCATTGAAGACAGGACTGTCGCAGGTGTCTGCAGGGACCTTTTCGCCGCTCAGGGGAGTGACTGGTTCTGGTGGTATGGAGATGACCACGTTTCGTCTCACAGCGACCAGTTCGACCTTCTTTTCCGCCGTCATCTTATGAGTGTTTATCGATCGCTTGGCCTTGACATACCGGCAGAGCTTTATGATCCGATCAAGAAGAAGAGCCCGGCCGGGTTTGTCCGGCCTCCGGCAGGGTTCATATCCCCGGAGATCACCGGTAACGTCGGAGACTATTTCAAGTGGCTTGCCGCCGGGCTTTATGACCTTTCCAGGCAGTCGTCTGCCATGCACTCCGCAGATGCTCCATTAAGGCTGTTTTATTACGGATTCGACCGCAAGAGCCTCTATTTCCGGATAGACGGAGAGCAGCCTCTGGAGAGAATGATGCAGGGTCAGGACAGTTTCGTACTTTATCTGACCCAGAAAGCGGAGTATCGTGTCAAAATAAGTCCGGATTGCAATGAGCCCAAGCTGCAGCAAAAAAAAGGCGGAGAGTGGGTCGAGACCGGCCATTCATGCGGATCTGCCATCAGGAGAGTCTGCGAGATAGAGGTCCCGCTGGCTCCTCTTGACCTTGCGGCCGGCGACTATATCTTTGTCAGCCTTTCTCATCTGAGGGGTAATGAGGATATCGGACGCTGGCCGGCTGATGCACCCATGAAACTGCTGTATGCCGGCGCTGAGATAGAGCTTGATACCTGGCTGATATAGCCGGAATAAACTGGAGACAATATGTCAGAACTGCGGTGGGATCCGCTAAAAGAGCATTGGGTCATTATCGCCACGGACAGAGGGCGAAGGCCGAGGGATTTCCATATGGAGAGGGTGACTCCGGACAGTGATGTCTGCCCTTTCTGCTATGGCTTCGAGGGCAAAACCCCTCCGGAGATATTCTCGATAAGGAACTATGGAGAGCCTAACAACCCGGGCTGGCAGGTAAGAGTCATACCAAACAAGTATCCTGCCCTCAGGGTAGAGGGCGAGGTCAAGAGCAGAGGGTACGGCCTGTATGATGTGCGTGATGGCATCGGTGCCCATGAAGTGATAGTCGAGACGCCTGACCATTTCAAAGGAATGGCCGATTTCACTCCTGCAGAGATCACCAACGTCCTCTTTGCCTACAGGGCGCGTCTACTGGATCTGCGCAACGATTTCCGGCTGAGGCATCTTGTTCTGTTCAAGAATCACGGGGCTCAGGCAGGGGCTACGCTCAGTCATTCACACAGCCAGTTGATCGCCGTACCGCTTACCCCTCCTGTGGCTGCCAAGGAGCTTCGGGTCTGCAGGGAGTTTTATGAGTCCCACGAACGTTGCATCTTCTGCGATCTGATCGAATTCGAGCTGAAGGAAGGGGTCAGGGTTGTCAGCGAGAGCGCGGATTTTGTGGTGCTTGCCCCTTACGCGGCATGTTTTCCGTTCGAACTCAGACTTTATCCGAAACAGCACAGTCATGACTTTGCAATGATGAACGACAGGCAGTTGTCCGAACTGGGTGCGACCATGAAGGATATGCTGATGAGGATGAAGGTCGTGCTAAAGGATCCGGCATACAACTTCATCCTCCATACTGCACCACCTTCGCAGTCAAGACCGGGCAAACCGGAGTACTGGAGTTCTCTTGCCTTTGATTATCACTGGCATCTTGAGCTGGTGCCGAGGCTTACACAGATAGCAGGTTTCGAATGGGGAACCGGCTTTTACATTAATCCTACCTCCCCGGAAGAGACAGCTGTATTCCTGAGGGATGCAGAGATTTACTAAAGGAACATTCATTAAATTAAAAAAGCCCCCGGATTTGTCCGGGGGCTTTTTTTTCAGTGTTTTTTCGGCTCTCCGTGACTGCCGCCACCGGGGACATCTTCACCGCCGACCAGATGGCAATCGCTACAGTTTGTTTTGACTATTTCATCACCGATATCAACGGGATGCACGAAGTTCTTCGGCTTGCTGCCTGCAGGAATGTTCTCCTGAGTCTGATTCAGGATGGTATGACAGATCTTGCAATCTTTTGAAATCACCTTGCCGCTTGCTGTTTTGTGCTTGTCATCGTGACAACGGAAGCAGCCAGGCGTGTAGAAGTGGCCCAGATTGCTCGGATACGTGCTCCAGTTGACCTTCATCTCGGGGAAGAAATTTCTGGTGTAGATGTCCTTTACCTGCTCGACTGCCTGGGTTATTGCAGCTGCTTTCTCCTGGGCAACTTTCGGATACTCTTTTGCGTAGTAGGCAGGGATGCCGCTTGCAATTGCCGCATGTGCTTCCTTGGCGGTTTTGTAAGGTTTCTCAAGAATTTCAACTGCAATTTTCTTTACGTACGGCAGTGAGCGATCGATTTTGCCCGTGACAAACTTCATATCCATCTCTTCACCCGGGGCGTGATAGATATGAGTCGGTCTGTTGTGGCAGTCTGTACAATCCATATGCCGTTTTACAGTTTTAGCAAGCTCTTCTGCTGAAAGCGGCTTCTCGGATGTCATATACTCGGTTACCGAGCCATCTTTCTCTTTTACCGCAATATAAGGGATGTCATTACGTTTTCTGTCACGCGCCACAAATGTCACATCTTTGCCGATGTGCCAGTGGATGCCTTTTGTGTTCGGACCTTTTGCCGCTGCACCGATATGAATCAGCATATCGATTTCACGGGGAGTGTTCTCCTCATTCGGCGCATAGTGATAGAAAATCTTTTGTCTGCCCGAGTAGAACTTCTCCGGCCAGTGGCAGTGCTCGCAGGTGTCGCGGGCCGGACGAAGGTTGTCGATAGGGGTTTCGATCGGTGTCGGGTAGGCATGGGCCAGGACACCGTAGACCTGGCGTAGACCGGAAATCTTCGCTTTCACATACCATGCCGCTCCCGGACCGACATGGCATTCGACGCATTTCACCTTGGCGTGAGGGGACTTGCTCCAGGCGGTATGTTCAGGGGCCATCACGGTATGGCAGAGTTCGCCGCAGAAAGTAGTCGACTCCGTAAACTCGAAACCTTTGAGCGAAGCAACGCCGACAATAACGGCAAAGACTATCGTTGCGACTACAAAAAAGACGGAAAGTTTCAGTTTGAGAGGATCATTGAGGTCAAGGATGGGAAGCTTCTGGATCTCGAAAATTCCTTTGTTTCTGAGCCTGGAACGTACCAGCCACGCTCCCAGAGGGACTATAAGAAGTCCGAAAATTACCAATCCGGGGAAGGCAAAATAGACAAGTATGCCCAGATACGGGTTTTCGATGCCTGTAAACATCTCGATGGCGAGAAAGGAAATGATCAGCACAGTACCTAGAACGGCAAGAATAAAACCGAAAACGCTGATCGGGTTGAACAGATAGGATAGGATTCTTTTTCTGGTATCAGACATTACTTCCTCCTGCAAACTTGTTGACTCACAAACTGAATTTGAGAAATTACAGCTTCTGACCTTGGTTTGTCAAATTAAAATATTGTTTGAAATCGTATCACTGCTTAAAAACAAAAAGGGCTTCCATGCGGAAGCCCTTCTTAGTCCTGATGAATTACTGAAGCAATCTAATGCCCTCCTCCTCCGAGGAAAGCGGCAATCATCAGCAGTAGCAGGCTTATCCCGATAAACAGGGCGGTAAAACCAAAGCCTTTGACGAGGAAGTCGTAAACAACACCGCTGGTGTGCTTGGCAGCGAACTGCTCGGTGATTCCATCTTTCTCATAGCGTTTCCACTGATCGCCGCGCTCTTCAATCATCTCTTCCTTGCCGATCTGGCCGTTGAAGATGACGAAGTCCATCGGGAACTTCTCTGGGCGACCATGAGTGTTGAAGAAGTGAACCGAGAAGATAAAGCCGGTTGCCAGAAGCGCTTCATCAGAGTGGACGATTGTAGCAATGTTGAACGCCCACCCAGGGAGGAACATCCCGAATAGTTCCGGGAACCAGAGCATCAGGCCGGATCCGCCGATGGCAAACATACCCCAGAAGACAGCGATGAAGTCGAATTTCTCCCAGTATGTCCATCTCTCGAAGGTCGGTTTCGGGCCTTTGAAGAAGAACCACCTGACCATGCCATAGACATCGACGATGTCGCGCAGGTTCGGGCAGAGAGAATCCGGCCCGAAGAGCCGCTGGAAGAAATTTCCCTTAACCTTGGTGCTCAGGAAGAGGAAATTGAAGCTCATGACCAGTGCCATGCCGAAGTAGACAAAGGTGATGCCGGCGCAGATGCGATGGAAAAATCCGGCATTGGCCGAACCGCCGTAGAGTTTCATCAGGGATATGGCCCAGCTCTGGTCGCTGAACTTGAGTGGCAGACCTGTCAGCGATAGACCGAGGAAGCTGGTGATAACCAGCAGGTGCATGAAGATGTGAATCCTGTTGAAGCGGCGATACTGCTTGTGCGCATCAGGGATGGCGTGGTGTGCATGACCTGACTGCAGTGCCTCGGCCTTCTCACGGTTTTCGACAAAACCGCGGAACATCCAGAGGAGGGTGTGGACCCAGAAGACGGAGAAGGTTCCGAGCAGAAGGCCGGTCATTGCCACAAAGGTATAGAAGAGAAGAGGGTATTTCTCGCGGTCATGAGTGCCGTGGGCATAATACTTGGCAAACATGGGGGTCGCTTTAGGGTGACATGTAGCACACATCTTGACCAGATTGTTCGGATTCAGGTTCGAATTCGGATCGCTTTTTGGAAGAATGGAGTGAGCGGAATGGCAGTCGGCGCACCCGGCAACCTTTTCAGGGAAGCCGAGTTTG